>CAZVRB010000057.1:0-24508 GCA_964629365.1 uncultured Leptospiraceae bacterium | reverse complement strand
ATAGAGAAAGAGAATCCCGGCTGGCTTGATCTGTTTGACGGGTTGCTGTAACAGAATGGATTCCCGCCTTCGCGGGAATGACAGTTTTGATGGTTTTTCCCAACATTCCAGAATAATCCTTCTTTTTCAAGCCTGAATTACTGTAATTCTTGACATAAAATTTCATACCAGTAAGTACACACTATACAATAAAACCGGGAGGAAATATGAAAAAAATTACAATCCTATCAGCCATAGTTTCAACATTGCTGTTATCATTTACATTCATCATGGCAGACGTTGGCGACAGCTGTACCGGGGATGCGTCATGTGACTTTGAAGAACGCTGCCACAACGGTGTCTGCATCAAGAAAAAAGAATTCGATTTCGGAAGCTCGGGTAAAACGGGAGAACCCTGCCAGATAGATGCTGATTGTATCGGTTCGGGTTCATGTGTTGATAACGGTTACGGTGAAAAGTACTGCTCAGGAGATTAGGTAATTCGTACACCATATTTCTCTTGACGTTTAAATTAAAATAGTACAAATTGTTATCTCTCAATAATATTACTTCTTCTGGAGGGTTTAATAGATGAAACGAAACATACTTATTATCATGGCTCTGATCGCTGTAGTTTGTTTTGCAGGCTCGGGACTTTTAGCTGCTGATCCAATACTTGGCGAGTGGAAAACCATCAGTGACAAGACAGGCAAGATGAGCTCAATCGTACTGATTTTCGAAAAAGGCGGCAAGTATTACGGCAAAATAACCAAGCTTACCGATGATCCTGACGCAATATGTACTAAATGCACAGGCAAGAAGAAAGATCAGCCCATCAAGGGAATGGTTTTTCTCTGGGGACTTGAAAAAGACGGGAATGAATACGAAGACGGGAAAATTCTCGACCCTGATAACGGTAAAGTGTACTACTGCAACATGGAGCTGGTTGACGGCGGCAAAAAGCTGGAAGTAAGAGGCTCACTTGACAAGTGGGGACTTGCCGGACGTACACAGACCTGGCTTCGAAAATAACAGTATCAGAATAACAAAATATTTTAACCACAAAAAAGGCGGTCATTTCTGACTGCCTTTTTTTATTTATCAGATGCCGCCGCCGTTTTCAAAGTATGATTCACTGGGTTTCTGCTGTAATACATTTGTATCAGGAGGAACACTCCTGGTAAGCCAGACATTACCCCCGATAACCGAATTTTTACCGATGGTAACCCTTCCCAGAATAGTTGCCCCGGAGTAGATGATAACGTTGTCCTCTACTACCGGGTGCCTCGGAATACCCTTGATGGGATTACCGTAATCATCAAGGGGAAAGCTTTTAGCACCCAGTGTTACCCCCTGGTAAATACGAACATTCTCACCAATCACACAGGTTTCACCGATCACCACCCCTGTACCATGATCGATAAATACATGCTCCCCGATTTGGGCACCCGGGTGAATGTCAATACCAGTATCAGAATGGGCCATCTCGGTGATAATGCGCGGAATGAGTGGAACCTCCAGGTTGTACAGCCGATGGGCTATTCTGTAGTGGATCATGGCGGTAATACTGGGATAGCAGAAAATAGTCTCACCGTGACTCTTGGCGGCCGGGTCACCTTCATACGCCGCCTGCATGTCCGTTGCGAGAAGACGCCGAATTTCCGGCAGCCCTTCCACGAACTCCAGGGTAAGCTCACGGGACCGGGATTCACATTCCACGCAATCCAGCGTGTCCCCTTCTGAGCAGGAGAAGCAGAAGCCCCGTTTTACCTGTTCAGACATCATCCGGTACACCATGTCAATGGACGACCCTATATAATATTCCATGGTTTCCGGGGTGATCTCTGAATGCCCGAAATAACCGGGAAAAAGAATCATTTTCAATTCTTCCATGATATCTTCCATCTGGTCAATTGACGGCATTGGGATATCATGATTGGTTCTATGGTATACCGATGTGTACGAATCAGGCTTGCAGAGATTTTCTATTACCTGGCTCATTCTCTTTCGTGACTTGCCGTTCTCGTTCAAATTCTCATACATCTTCATGTCTATTACCTGTTATGCTGGTTACTTGAAAAGGTCTGTAGAGAGATACCGTTCACCTGTATCACATATTACAGTCACGATAGTCTTTCCTTCATACTCTTTACGCTTTGCCACTTCAACAGCCGCGTGCACATTGGCACCGGCTGATATGCCGCAGAATATGCCCTCTTCTTTCGCCAGGCGTTGTGCCATTATATACGCGTCTTCACTTGATACCTTTATTATCTCACTGAAAATGTCAGTATTCAATATATCCGGAACAAAACCGGCACCTATTCCCTGGATCTTGTGGGGACCTGCTCCTTCACCCGAGAGAACGGCCGAGTCAACCGGTTCAACGGCAATTGACACAATGCCGGGTTTTTTCTGCTTCAGCACCTCTGAAGTGCCGGTAAGGGTACCACCTGTTCCCACACCCGCAACAAACACGTCAACCGTACCTTCTGTATCACGCCATATCTCTTCGGCAGTTGTTTTCCGATGAATCTCGGGATTAGCCGGGTTCTTGAACTGCTGTGGAATAAATGATTTCTTGTGTGAAGCAGCAATCTCTTCAGCCTTCGCGATGGCACCTTTCATACCCTCTTCGGCAGGTGTCAAAACCACCTCTGCTCCGAAGGCTTTGACAAGTTGACGCCGCTCTTCGCTCACACTTGCGGGCATGGTAACCACAAGCCTGTACCCCTTCACCGCGCATACGAAGGCCAGTGCAATGCCGGTATTGCCGCTGGTAGGTTCTACCACCACCGTGCCAGGGTCCATCAACCCGTCTTTTTCGGCTGCCTCAATCATGGCAAGCCCGATACGGTCTTTCACTGAACCACACGGATTAAAATATTCCAGTTTACCCAGAACAATCCCCCCGCAACCCTCGGTGACCCGGTTAAGCCGAACCAGCGGTGTATTTCCGATTAAATCCGTTATTGAGTTTGCTATATTCATATGATCCCCTGGAAGAACTGTATCACTATTTTTTCACCATGGCAAGAACCTGTTCTTTTACCTTCATGGTGTAGGCCTGGTAGTCGAAGGCTTCTTTGTCCAGTATGAACTGAATAATGAGACCCTGAACTATTGAGATTATCATTGTAGCGGTATAGTGGATATCCATGTCCACGAATATTCCCTTTTTTACACCTTCGGTTAACACTGAGGCACACTCTTCCCGGTAGCTCTGGTACAACCGGGCGTTTGCCTTGCTGATGCGGGGATTATGGTTGATCTGTGTCCAGAAATCTATAATGACGTAGAAATAGTCTTTCTCTCTTTCAACCAGTGAGAAAGCCTGGTCAATAAATGTCATCAGTTTATCAGCAGGGTCATCCTTGTGCTCAAGTTCTTTCGTGAGAAAGTTTCTCAAATTGCTGTTCATCTCTTTGAGAAGAGTAAGCAGCAACTCGTCCTTGTCCTTGAAATAATAGTGCACCAGGCCGGTTGAAAGTCCGGCCTCATTGGCAATATCCCGAATAGTAAAGTTGTAATATCCTTTTTTGCTGACCACGCGGTAGGTAGCCTTTGTAAGCTGGGTGCGGCGCAACGCGGTTATATCATTGTTTTTCTTTTTCATTCACGTTTCCAGTATATCAGAATGAAAGAGATGAACCGTATCAGGCTGACAGGGCTCCACGAAAAAACTGCATGATTCCCTGCACCATACGTTCATCATCTTCAAGGGCGTCTTCACCAACGAATATTTTCAGACGTTCCTTGAAGTATTCTGATGTATTGGAAAACTGCGTCAACAAAATTATATTGTCAATGCAAAAAGTCGCAACCCTGATATCAATATCTTCACGAACCAGGCCCTGCTCTTTGGCGTGTTGAATTTCAGCACGATAGAATTCAGCCGAAATATTTTCGATCTTTCGTGAAACCTGTTTCGAAAGATCAGAAAGTCCTTCCGTGGTGGCGTCCAGGTACAACTGGTGTATCTCGGGATACTTCCTGGAAAACTTCTGTGCCGCCCGAACCAGTTCCTCAAGTTTTCCAAACAGGTCCTTGTTATCCAGGCTTACCGCGCCGATGGCTTCCTCAAGAAGCTTATACCCTTCGTCCATGCAGGTGAGAAAGAGGTCTTCCTTGGTGGCAAAATAATTATACATTGACCCTATGCTGATTCCCGCCTTCTTCGCGATAACATTTATATTCGCCCCCCTGAATCCCTTGCCCGCGAATTCATTAACGGCGATCTGAATTATCTTGTCTCTTTTTTCCTGTGATATCTTTTCAAACGTTTCCTTGTATCTCTTTTCTTTTAACACTATCTACCCTCTTTTCAATGTATTGTCTCATATATCCTGTCGGCAGACATAGCCACAATGAATACCATGTAACGTAGAATAAATATTTACCATAGTACATATTTGACAAGAAAAAAACATATACTATGAGTGAACACTCACTCTTGAAATTTGTCAACTATTATTTCTGCATTACCAGGTTTTACTCTGTGTGGCGTTTTTCCAGGTGTAAAAAAATATATCCATACCGTTGGCATTCAATACCGGCTGATCAACACCACGATCTCCTGCAAAAACTCCATGCACCGCTGGCTGACAGAAAGCGACTGAAGCTCTCTTTCAGCCACCCCGGTATAGCGTGCCAGGTCATCACGGGCACGCTGCAGGGCACCGCTTGTGCTGATAAGGGAGCGCAGTTCATCAATTTCATGTTCAGTTTTTTCTTCAGCGCAAAACAGCTTTTCCATGTGCTTTTTTCTATTCTCATCAAGAAGCCTGTAGGCATACTGAACAAGCAGGGTATACTTCCCTTCACGCAGGTCAGAATCAACAGGCTTACCCGTTTCATCCTGCCTGCCGAATACCCCGATGATATCATCCCGCAACTGAAAAGCCATACCCAGGTTCATACCGAAATCATGTATTCGCCCCACCTCTTTTTCGCTGCTGCCACCTGAAAGCACGTATCCCATGTGAAGGGGGCTCCTGATGGTATAGTGGGCGGTCTTCAAACGTGATATCTGTTCAGGTACGTCCTCATCTATATCAAGAGTGGTGGGCATGCTGTACATGATATCTCGAATTTGTCCCCACGCGGTAAGTTCATAGGTGGACGAGAATACCTTCCAGAACCCATTCATCACCTTACCCCCGAATGCCGTTGAACCAGCCAGTTCCAGGGCGCATGACATCACCACATCTGCAAGAATAAGGGCCGCGTCAGAAGCGCTGTTGCTGCTGGCACTGATTCCCGAAAAATCTTTTTCTGCCGCGATATGAAGGGATGGCCCGCCCCTGCGTGAATCGGCCCTGTCAATGATATCATCCTGTATCAGTAGAAAGGAGTGCATCAGCTCAACAGATGCAGCCACCGACAGCACATCACCCACACGCTTTTTTCTGCCCCCATACCCCATGTATGAAAGCATCACCAGAAGTGGACGGATCCTTTTCCCCGGCCTGCCGCAATACTCCTTTAAGAGGGCATACCCATCAACCATGAACTGCTCATTGGCCTGCCTGATGCGATCATCCAGGAAGGCGTCGATAAAGCGGTCAAGCTCGCCAACAAAACTTTCCTGAAAGCTGTCAAAGCCTGAATATTTTTCCAGGGGTTTACTATATAATTTCATCAATGAATACCATCTTAAATATTCCTTTCAGCATATACTAATAACCCTGTATCAACTTTTCAGTGTCAACGTATTTTTCTTGCAATACAGCTGTGCCTGGCACACTATATTATCATGAAATTATACAAATACCTCTCATATGCCCTGCTGCTGGTATCAGTCATCATGATGATACGGATACTGTATGTAAACGACTACCGTCATAATCATTACACCTCTCCCCTTGAGTATACAGAATACCGCAAAAACGCAACGCGTGCAAGTGAACAAACCCCCAAATCATCCATTCGGGGAAAGGTGATAGTACTGGTGATCGACGGCGCGCGGCAGGACATGCTCTACGATGAAAACATCTGCCCCAACCTTGTGACACTCTGGAAACAAACCGGCATTCGTTATACCTCTGTCACAACAATGCTGCCGTCGGTAAGCGCGCCCAATTATTATTCCCTGTATTCAGGGGCACCCCCGTGGCTTCACGGGGTCACCAACAATACCCGTCGCGGCCCATTCTTTCAGCAGGGAGATACCCTTTTTGATCTGTGCGGGGGGACAGGAAGGCCCCCTCTTACAATAGGCTTTGAATGGTACAAGCAGATGTTTGGACACAGCAGCCGCTATATTCCCGCTGAATGCTGTGAACGTGCCGATTCACAGGAGGTGGCACGACTTTTGTCTGAAGAGATCACCGGCAAAACACTGCCATCATTTACGGCTGTTCACTTCCTGGCACCAGATTGCGCCGGACACGCTACCAGCTCATCTAGTAGTACCCGGTATATTACGTCCATCTCAGAGATTGACATGCTTGTGGGCAGGCTTTATCCAATTCTTCACGCGAAATATCCATCAGCACACCTTATTATCACCGCCGATCACGGCATGAATATCGACGGCAACCATGGGGGCTCTGACCCCCTGTCGCTGCTGGTGCCCCTGTATGTGCTTGCCTCCGGACAGGATGGGGGTGAGGTCACCCGACCCATTACATCACTCAGCCTTGCCCCAACCATTAGCGCCATGCTTGGCCTTCACGTCCCCCCCCTTTCTTCTGGTACGTTGCTTCGTGAAGTTATTTCCTCTGAAAAGTACGTGGCATATCTACAGAAGTCTATTGATCAGAAAGAGAAACTGATTGCTGCCCTGACCGGCAGCACAGCCCGTTCAATGATACTGCTTGAAGACGAAGTACAAACGTTGCAGCACCACGAAGAAAATCTTTCGACGCGAATTCTTGGGTTTTTTGAGAATGAGCGGGGGCAGATACTGGTTCCACAGCGTGTTATTGCGGTCATATTTATGTGTATCCTGGTGGTTGTCCTGGTGTGGAATCTGGGGATTCCTGCTTCTTTTCTTCTATTAAATGGTCTGTTCATGGGAATGATGACGGGGGTTTCGGTATTCATTATTTCAAAGCATGTATATACGATGGCGATAAGCGGTTACCTGCTGCTGTGGGGGGCTCTCATGTTCGCCTTCTTCAGGTTCTATTTTCCCTTCGACGAATTCAGGCAGAAATGTAACGGCCGGTATATACCCATACTATCATGGCTCACCCTTACCGCCCTGGCATTGATGTCCACCCTTCTTCCCCTTGTAACCTTCGCTCCCCACCCGGACATCTTCATGGTACGTTTTCTCAACCTTCTCCTACTCCACCCATTCATAGCCACCCTAACCCTCTTTCTAATTATGAGATACAGATCTCAATAATGACTATTCACCATTCACTCTTCACGACTCACGATTCACAACTCACTAATTACTTGACAACACCCGCTACCCCGTTTTTAATCCAATGCCTACATACCATTAATGGAGATACTCATGCTGGCAAAACGCATTATTCCCTGCCTTGACGTGAAAGACGGGCGGGTGGTGAAGGGAATCAATTTCGTCAACCTGCAGGACGCGGGCGACCCGGTGGAAAACGGGAAATTTTACGATGACCACGGCGCCGATGAACTTGTTTTTCTGGACATTACCGCTTCATCCGACCGTCGGGATATCATCCTCAACATGGTAAAGGAAGTAGCCGAAACGGTGAATATCCCCTTTGCAGTTGGCGGCGGGATTCGCTCTGTTGAAGACGTGCGCTTGATCCTTGAAAACGGGGCTGACAAGGTATCCATTAATACGGCGGCGGTTGAAAACCCGCAGATCATCGAAGACTCTGCCAGGCGTTTCGGTTCGCAGTGTATCGTTATCGCCATCGACGCGAAGCGGGACAATGGAAGCTGGAAAGTCTACCTTCACGGCGGAAGAACCCGCACAGATATTGACGCTGTTGAGTGGGCCCGCAGGGCATGCGATCTTGGGGCAGGCGAAATTCTTCTTACCAGCATGGACCGCGACGGCACGAAGATCGGCTACGACCTTGAGCTGACCCGCACCATCGCCGAGGCGGTAACCATACCGGTAATCGCCTCAGGTGGAGTTGGCAGCCTTGAACACATGTATGACGGGCTGACAGAAGGAAAAGCTGATGCCGTGCTTGCTGCGTCTATTTTTCATTACCGGGAGTATACTATTCGGGAAGCGAAGGAATACCTGGACAGCCGCGATATCCCCGTACGTATGCTTTGATCATCCAAGAACCAGGTAGAGAAACACCCCGAGGGCGATACCCAGAATACCCACCAGTAGAAAGATCATGGGATAGGAAACTCTCCGATCATCACTGGTTTGCTCTTCCATCGCGGCAGCATAGGAGGGGTCAAGGGCAACCTTGATATTTGCTTCTTCTTCATCAATATCTGCCAGTATTCCCTTGGCTATAAAGCCGTATATCTTGTATCCAAGTCCGGGAATATGCTCAACGCTTTTCACCCGGGCCACAACAGGCTTGAATGTATCATCCTGGTACGCGTCAAGGGCCTGTGCCACCCGAACAGCCTGTGGATTATTATCAACGATTGAAACCTTTATCCTGTCACCGGGGGCCAGCTTATGAATATCCTTTCCTTTTATGGGAGAGAGTATCAGGGCAGACTTAAGTATAAGCTTTATACCGTCAACCCCAACTTTCGGTGTCTTTGATTCGGGCCGCTGATCCTGCTCGTAGGGGGTCTTTGGTTCTTTTTTTTCACTTCTTCCTTCAATAACATCAATGCTCAACTTGGGTGAACTTACCGAGTTCAATTCCATTTCAAGGGAAGATGTGGTCTGGTAATACACGTTGGTATCAACACGCTGCAGCCCCAGGGAATTCTGTATAGCCTTGCGTATCATGTTATCAATGGCTATTTCGTTTCTTGACTCAAGGTAACGGGCCAGTTCATTCAGTTCGACTATTGAAAACATCATGTTGAGCTTGTCTTTAAAGCTGCGGACCAGCACCTGGTCATGTTCTCCCTTTTCAAACAGTTCATTTATTTCACGATCGTATATCTGCCATTCGTTGGAAGGATCAAGATTAAGCACCGCGTATGATGGAGAAACTATTATCTGCACACCGGCAACGTGCTTGTAAACATGATTAAAAAATACGATAAAAGCGCCATAAAGGGTGGACGAAGAGAATCGCACCTTTATCACGTAAAGGTCACGATAATTGCCCGCGATCATTTGTTTGGCCTTATCCATGTCGCCATGGGTATAATGCTGGGCAATATTTAATTTTTTTGTTTGATCAGATAATGACTGAAATGCATTATCAATTTCAGTGCCCATATGTCAGCTTCCCTCTTTACGCTGAAGAACCAGCCTGATCCTATCAAGCACCTGCTTTCTTTGAACAGGTTTCAATATGTAGTCGGCTGCTCCCATCTGGAGAAGGTCTTTCAGCACACCTTTTGTAGTATCCTCGCTGATGAAAACAATCTTTGCCTTTGGGTCCTTTTGACGTAACTCGAAAAGAAGTGCGTACCCGTCTACATCGGGCATATCAAGGTCGGTGGTGATCAGATCCAGGTCAGCGGCAAGCTTATCATATAATTTCAACGCTTCGGCACCATTTCGAACCGATGCGATTATTTCGTACCCTTCTGATTCAAGTATCTGTACGATCTGTTTTCGATGAAAATCCTTGTCATCCACCACCATTACTTTATACGGTAACCCGTTGGGCTTCACTCCATCGGGCCTTTTCGGGTTCAAATTGGGAAAATCATGATTACTTTTCATACTGCTCCTCCCTGGAATCACTATAACACATCTGCACACATGCAGATTTTACTAAAATAAGTCAAGAGATATTATTCTACCATTATAAAGTTATAATATTATACGAGTTCTCACCCAGTCCAATAGTGTCCCCATATTCGAACAGGTGTTCCCAGTCAATTGGAAACATGGCACGTATGTTATCCGTACCGGGATCTTTATCCGCTATTCGAGAGCCCGAGAGTGGCTGTGCCGCGTTTATCATATCCACCGATGCCCGGTCAATGGCCACGGGATCTGTAGATGCCAGTATACCGATATCCGCCACCACGGGCATATCATTCCAGTATACGCAATCACATTCAGGGGTCACGTTCATTATAAAGTTAAAGTATACTATCTTCTCCTTTTTCTGGTCGCTCACCCCCTTCACGTATTCCACGGTTCGCTCCTGCAGCGCGTTTTTATCCGTTTTCCACACGACCGGTATGGCATCGTAAGGACATATAACCGTGCATTCTCCACATCCGATGCATATTTCACTATCTATGAAAGCTTTTTTCTCATCATTAAAAGAGATGGCGTCAACCGGGCATCTTTTTATACACATACCACATGATTCACATTTCTTCTGTTTTACTTTAGGCTTTATCTCTGAATGTAAAGACTGTTTCCCCGAGGGAGGGGCGCATCCCATTGCAACATTTTTCATGGCACCGCCAAAACCGTATAACTCGTGGCCTTTCACATGGGACACAACGATCATGGCATCAGCTTCGTGTATGGCGGATGCCACTTTTACCGAAGAATAATGCTTTCCCTGTACGGGTACTTCAACAAAATCATTTCCCCGAATACCGTCGGCAATAATAACCGGGGCCCCAAGTGTAACCTGGTTAAAGCCGTTCATCTCCGCGTTTTTCAGATGATCTATGGCATTACTCCTGTTACCCCTGTAAAGGGTATTGGTATCGGTCACAAAGGGAGTACCCCCGCACTCCGAGGCAAGTGTGGCAAACACCCGCAACAGGGGTGGAGGAAGAAAGGCCAGGTTCCCGTATTCTCCAAAGTGGGTTTTTATAGCCACAAAATCCCTGTCAGTAATCTTCTCATGGTATCCGGCTTTTAAAAACAACTTTCGTATCTTGCTTGCCATATTGTCCTGGCTGCTCATTTTCATGTCAGTAAAATACACATCGCTCATTGGCAGAATCTCCTGTCTTCATGGTTAATGGAATACCCTGATAGTATCGTAAAACCTTTTTTTGTCAATAACCATTATAATTTGTAGTAAAAATCAAATTTCCTGCTCCAGCAAAACACTATATTCTTCCGAATATGGTAGTATACCATAAAAGTTATTGATTATTCTATACTGATGATGCATACTGCATCAATATTCTTTCAAAAGAGGAGCAGGCAACGTTCCTTTAGAAGGTAAAATAAATATGATACTGGAAGGATCTCAACAAATCGAAAATAATCCTATTGTCCTGAATCCGAAAAATTACAGGGAAGCTATTGATAACAACAATGATTTTTACCTGCAATTTTCCGTGTTCACACCCGAAGCTGAATCACACCTTATTAAGGTACTGCACCTGTATCTTGAAAAGCTTGATCTGCTGTACCTGAAGGACATGCTGGTAACTATTATTAAAGAACTGATCAACAATGCCATAAAAGCCAATGCCAAGCGTCTGTATTTCAAGTCCAGGAACATGGACATCACGAAAAAGGACGAATACCGGCGGGGTATGGAAGACTTCAAGGATGATGTGTTTGTGAAAGGTTCTGATTTGCTGCAGAAACTGGCAGATTCCAAACTGGTTGTTCGGGTTTTCTTCAAGGCGGAAAAAGAAAACTTTCGGATAAATATTATAAACAATATACCAATACTTGAAGAAGAACTGAACAAGATCCATGCGCGACAGAAAAAAGCCTATTCATATGCGGATATCTCTGACGCCTTTGATGACGTACTTGACGATTCAGAAGGAGCGGGCCTGGGGCTTATAATGGCCCTTATGCTTTTCAAAAACGCCGGGTTTCCCCCCGATGCCTTCGAAATGAAGACGGATGGTAAATTCACTATTGCTGCCATCAAGCTTTCAACCACGTTAATTGACACCAGTTCACAGAGAAAGATTGCAGAAGAAATATCCAATGAAGTTGAAAACCTTCCTTCTTTTCCAGAAAATATCCTGGAAATACAGCGGTTATGTACCAACCCGGAGGCAACCATTAAGGACATCTCAAACGCAATAAAACGCGACCCCGGGTTAACCACCGCGATTCTTAAACTGGCAAATTCTGCCGGGTATATTACCTCCAAGCGGGTTGAAACCATTGAAGAAGCCGTAAAGATTATCGGCACCAAGGGAATTAACACCCTGCTGGTTGCAAGCGGTGTACAGGAAATAATGGGGGCCAGGTACAAGAAGTTTGAAACCATCTGGAAGAACTCATATAAAGCAGCCTTCTATTCACAGAATATTGCCATGCAGATGAAAAAAACAAGGCTAAGCGAGTTTGCCTATCTTGCCGCCCTGCTTTCGGATATTGGACAGATAGTCCTGCTGTCAATCAAGCCCGATGAAATACAGAGGCTTCGTGAAATAGCGGGGCTTAAAGACATGCCCGAAACCAATCTTCTTGAAGAGATATCACTGGGAATCAGTCATTCCACCCTGGGCAGCATTATCTGCCAGAAATGGCATTTTAACGAGGCACTGGTAAAGGCAATAGAGTTTCATCACAGGCCCCACATGGCACCAGAAAAATTCAGGGACCTTATTTATATCGTATACCTGGGATACGTGTATAACAGTATCGAAACCAAAAATTTCAGATTCGAGATTGTGAATGATGATGTTCTTCACTACTTTAACATTCAAAAACGTGAAGAGTTCGACAGGTTGCACGATATACTCAAAGATGCCTACGAAATGCATATTGAAGAGAAGTCACAAAAAGCACCTGAGAATAATGAATAACCCCGTTCAGTAATTTTGCTTGACTATCCATATGCGACACTGTAGTACTCAGTGAACAGTACACATGACATGTTACATTTGAGGGAGATATCGTATGCATTTTCAGGACATAATAGCAGCATTACACCAGTACTGGTCAGACCAGAACTGTATAATAATACAGGGATACGACCTGGAAGTTGGCGCCGGCACCTTCAATCCATCAACCTTTTTGCGATCACTGGGACCAGAACCCTGGAACGTGGCCTATGTTGAACCTTCACGACGACCTACAGACGGACGATACGGTGACAATCCCAACAGGCTGCAGCATTACTACCAGTACCAGGTTATCATGAAGCCCTCACCAGAAAACATACAGGAACTCTACCTTGATTCACTCCGCCACCTTGGCATACAACTGGAAGAGCATGACGTACGATTCGTTGAAGATGACTGGGAATCCCCTACACTGGGTGCTGCCGGCCTGGGCTGGGAAGTATGGCTGGATGGCATGGAAATCACCCAGTTTACTTATTTTCAGTTATGCGGCAGTATTGAGCTTGATCCCATACCGGTGGAACTTACCTATGGTATTGAAAGAATCTGCATGTATATACAGGGAGTAGACAACGTATTCGATATACAGTGGAACGATGATCTCACTTACCGGGACGTGCATCACAGAAGTGAATTTGAGTTTTCGCATTACAACTTCAACGTGGCCGATGTAGATCTTCACTTCAAACTGTTCGACATGTATGAAAAGGAATGTCTTTCAATACTTGAATTTGAACCCATCGACCTGGTGCTGCCCGCCTATGATTACGTGTTAAAATGTTCTCATGTATTTAATATCCTGGATGCCAGGGGGGCCATATCAGTTACAGAAAGGGTGGGATATATCGCCAGGGTGCGTAACCTTGCAAGGAAGTGTGCTGAAAAATACCTTCAAAGCCGTGAAGCAATGGGATTTCCATTACTTACCCAACAGAAGATAACGAGTTAACACAATATGCAGCGCGGATTGAAAAACCTGGAAGCATATCTATCACGTCATGACAGGTTCATAATATCCACACACGAAAGTTCAGACGCCGACGGTCTCGGAGCTGAAATCGCCTTCTCAGAACTACTCAATCACCTTGGGAAAGAATCAATAATACTCAATTCTGACCCAATTAACGAAAAATTTACTTTTATAGACCATGATAATGAAATTCAGATATTTTCACCTGAATATTCCATCAATGATATTGAAGAATATGCGGTTTTCGTTCTGGACACCAATGATTTCAATAATGTTGGAAATGCCTACCCATTTCTGAAAGACAGTGTAAAAGAGGTTTTCATTATTGATCATCATGAGGGTGGAAAGGACAAGTTCGAACATAATTTTATCAAGGCGGAAGCCTCATCAACATGCGAGATCATTTACCAGATACTGCAGCATTATGATCTCAATCCTTCTTTCAAGGCGTCACAGGCCCTCTACGCGGGAATGCTTTTCGACACCGGTTCATTCAGGTATCCGAAGACTTCCCCCATTACCTTCAAGATAGCATCACACCTTGTAGATAACGGGGCCAGCCCCTTTAAGATCTACGAGTATATATATGAAAACAACTCACTTGCCAGCTTTGAATTACGCGGACTTATGCTGGCCAGCATGGAGATTCATCATGATGGCCGTTTAATAATGCTCCGCCTGACACCTGAAATGATAGAAAAGACAGGTGCCCCCTTCAGCGAAGGTGAAATGAACATCAACCTCCCCCTTACCGTAAAAGGAGTTGTAGCAAGCCTTCTTATCAAACAGGATATTGGCGGACCGGTAAAGGTAAGTATGCGAACAAAGGGTGATCTTGACGTTGCAGAAATAGCAATGGAAAATGGAGGGGGGGGACACAGGAACGCCTCAGGTTACAAGTCACCCCTTGAATTCGAAGAAACCTGCAGAAAAGCCTTAGACGACATGTCAAGATTCTTCACATGATTCTCATTCTATAATAGATCCAGCATGTTACCCAGAAGTTCTGCTACTTCATCATCTGGTTGCAACGCTGCACGGGAAAGATCATCCCCTTTTTTGACAACGAATGAAACCGTACAGGCGTCCCCCTCGAAGTATGGTGGGAAATTTACGGTGACGCCCTTCTGCCGCAGCATCGTGTCAATTTCATCAACCCTGTTTTTCATTTCAGTATACCGGGGATATCGTATGTTTCGAACGGCCCGGTAAAGTGACTCTTCTCGCACCCTGCGATCATCCGAGTTATCCCTGTCAACAGCAAGAACTTCATCCAGTGAACCATCCCTGCGCAATATATCATCCATCATCGAGACTATATCCCTGAAATAGTTGAGCCGCATCTGGGTATTTTGTACAATTTCAGAAAGAAAGTTGATAGCAGGCTGCGGGAGGACCATCATCCCTGTTATAACCCTGAACCCAACGTTCTTAACATCAAGGTAATCACGAAGCTCCCCGGGAAATCCGGTAACGACATCTGCATTCTCGGAATTTCGAACAAAGTTACCTGGAACATTAATAACATTGCCGGCGTTTTGCAGCTGCAGATTGTCCGCATTAAAAACAAAACGTAATATATTCAATACCCTGCATTTACCGCATGGACCCACCTCATCATGATATATTTTCTTTGCCACACCTTCCATGTAGGGTTGCAGTGTAATTTGCTCAACCACACTTGCTGGAATAGCATCCATTTGGCATATACCGGCAGCCTCGATCCTGTTGTGACCAAATATAATTGTGTATTTCCTTTCTTGTCGAAGAAGAAGTGCTGGTTCAAGCATACCTGACACTGATATTGACTTACGCAGTGAATCACCCTGCATCGGTCTGCTTACCTTGAATGTTTCATCTTCAATATCGATTTGGTTCAGTGGGATGTAAACGGGTTGGGGCAGTTCAGCGTGCATAATTACAGGAGCCCCCTGAGAAGGGTATTCACCTCTTCAGGTTCAATCACGGTTACCTTGGAAAGCTTTCTCATGCTGCTTCTCGCTGCATCGGTAAGATCTGCAGTGGTAATAAAAAGTCCCTGTTTTGCCTTGATATCATTGATGGCCTGCGCGAAGTTTCTCAGGGTGATCTCACCAACATTGGTCTTTGACCATCTTCTCACCCATACCAGGGTTTTATCTTTTGTCTGCTTATCGATGGCTAGAAAATCAACTCCATCGGCTTCACGGTATGTCTGCAATATCTGGTCAACCTTGTAGCCAATCTTGGAAACCAGCCTGTTGGCAATAATCCTGAAATTTTCCGTGTCAAGACTCACCAGCGTTCCAACAAGGTCACCTCCTCCCTGGTATCGACCTGAACCTGAAGATTGACCTTCAGAATCTGTACTCACCCTGGTAGTCACCATAACATTCTTAATATTAAGTTCTTTTTCGCTTTTTAAGCCGCAGATCCCCCATAAAAATCCCGAAGGGAATGGATTCATTATCCATTCTTCAACGTAATCCATCACGGATACATCGAATTCATCGTGGGCATGCAGGTTGGTTTCCATTTCTTTTCGAAGCTGGGTCACAAGCTGCTGAACATTTTTAAATGACCTGTCCTTTCTATACAGTTCATTCCAGTATTCATAGGCATTATCTGTTTTCTCACCCTTAAGACAGGCAAACCCGAGATCATAGAGGGTAACCAGTTCTTCATCAAAAATATTATTTTTCTGTGTGAGCTCAAGAACCTGTTGAAAAAGCTTGATGGCCTCATCCATCTTGTCAAGACGGGCCTGAAGAAAAGCCAGGTGCCTCCTGGCTATAAACAGCACCTGCACCTCGGTGGCACTGTCGGCCACCTTTTGAATATACGCGATTGACTGCCTGTAATCCCTCTTACGGTCAAAGGTGAAAGCCAGGGCAATATTGACGATCTCTGATTGAGGTTTCAGGTTGGCGGCTTCCTTGAAATAGTTACCCGCTTCGTTAATCTTCTGGTTCTGATAGCTGCATATTCCGGCACCAAACAACACCTCAAAGCTGTCTGGTTTCAGTTTTACAAGCCTTTCCAGGTATCGCTGGGCAATGTCAAATTCTTCCTGGCCAAGGGCAATAAATGAAACATGATAGAGTGATTCAATATCTGCCGGGTACATCCTGAGAACATCAATGTATATCTCAAAAGCACTCTCGATATCATCCCTGAGATAAAAAACGTTTGCCAGTTTCTTCTGTATATCCTGTTTATCTACTTCGTAATTGAATTTACCAATATTCAGTATCTTCTCAAGGTGTTGCGCTGCCTGGTCTATTTCGTTTATAGAAAAATACAGGTTGGCCAACCTGTGATGGGTAACAAAATCATCCGGTGAACTCTCAAGGGCCTTCTTATATTCCATGATGGCTTCATCGATCCGGTCTTCATTCAGAAAATTCTCTGCCCGGTTACGGGGATCCATCCTGGGTTTCAGATAGAATAGATAATATGCCAGGCCGCCAAGAAAAATTGTTCCAATAATTAGATATACTACCAGCATACAATAAGTGCCTTTCTCCAACGCGTTTGGATGTCATCAAACCACCAGGGGTCTTAGTTAATTGTCGGTTAAAAGCAACCATTTAATTACAGGTTAATTATCACAGGTTTACCGGCGAAAACGGATAGTATCAGGCCATCCATTAAGAAGAAAAGCGTTCTCCATTTCTTTTTTTATCACAAAATCATCTTCTTGAACAATTTTTGCCTTAAATGGCAGGCGAACCATAATCTCGGGGGGAACAAACTGGGGAAGCTGCAAAAATATAATTTTTACTTCTCCCCTGGTTGCAACCATCTTGAAGGAGATGGGGCCAAAACGGGAGGGAGCATTTTCAACAGTTATCTCTTTACCGGAAACGAACCACTCTTTAGGAGGAACCGGGAATAATTCCAGCCTGTCAGGATAATCAATAAACAGAAGATTTCTATAAAGTTGTGAAAAAAGCGATATAGCCACCAGCGAAGCACCGTCTCCATACACACTCATTCCCGTAGCAGGGTTCATGTATTCAGGGATCACGTACATATCACAGGGCACCTGTTCCACCCGGTGTAAAAGATCTATTACATCGGGATCATTCGCATACAACATGGCATTGGCATACAGCAGTGAGGCAACCATATCCGTTGCCGGGATAACCTGGCTGAATTGCAGGGAATTACCAAACCTTTTCTTCATGGTTAAAAAACTCTCTTGCAGCCATTCCCTGCCAAAGGCACCAAGCGTAAAAGGAAACACCGCACCAATATCATATCGCTGATAATCATGAACCGGCCTGAAAACTTCACTGCTTTCAGAAAGATCTTCATCTTCTTTTCCTTTCCCTTCATTGTCACTACCGGTATCTTCCATTGTACTTTTACTCTCTGGCTGAATGAACGTATTAAATATTTCACCAATACGTAAGGATTCTTTAATATAACGGTTCTCATCACCAAAAATACCCATACTCCTTGCTAGAAAGGCACTCTGGCTGAAAGCATATGCAAACAGGCTTACATCATATCCCGACAAGCCCTTGATAAAGTAATATGAATGGGTATTGTCCCACTGGGACATTTTCTTTGCTTTTTTTATATTCAGCCCTTTCGTATACTCAAGAAGGGCAACACAATTCTTTTTGACAACGGGATAGAATTCCTGTAAAAATTCAGAATTTCTGCTGTGCAGATAATAATCCGATACTGCTGACAGCAGGTAGGCAAGAATTACACCATGTGCCAGGTTTTTAACTTTCTCGCCTGGATGATTTGAAGAGAATGACCGAAGCATTGTTAACGACTCATTGAAATATCCCATCCTGTTCAACGCATAGACGGTATAAAAAAACTCTTTCCAGTGAGATAGGTTCTCATAATAGTTCTTATCTGAAGACGCGGAGGGTAAAAGCCCCTGTAGAACACCCAGTCTTGCCGCCTTAAATCTCTTCACCCTTTTGTGATCAGGAAAGGCAATTGTGATACCCTGCGACAACCGCATGTCCGTATAGTTGCCGTAATCTTTTTTCAACGCATGTATATCAATCGTACCCTTCTTAATAGCAGAAGAAGTAGAAATCGCAACCCGTACGGGGGGCAATGGTCCTTTTTTGTCAATTTTATATCCTACTGCCATGGTAGCCATACCATCAGCACATGTTACTTTCAGTGTATCCAATGATCCCCTTGAGAGCCGAATATCACCACTGTCAGCATTACCGGTTTCCACCAGGTGGGGAGTTTCCTGAATACAGATACAATCACGCCCGTTAATTGACACCATGTTCCCAGCCGGCTTGTACTCGATCTTATGAACCCCTCCAATTGTACCCATATTATATGGGCGTATCACCATCAGCATGAACAGGTTTCCACTGGTTTTCGCGGGAGTACAATGGGGATGAATAATTAACTCGTCAATAGATGTCCGTGTTATGAAGTATTCGATGTCCAGCTTGTTTTTTTTGCAGACCCATGAAGAATGCGCAGACCATTGATCTGTATCCAGCCACACGTGGCTTTTCCCACTTTTTACATCCGGCCTAAGTATGTCAGCATCGTCGACAATCCAGAATTCGAGGGCCCACCTTGAAGAATCAGCAACAACCATTCCCGACGGGTCAATATACACGGGAGCACTGCTGATAAGATTGGTCATTCGCATCCACGAACGGCAGCTGTCATTATTTAAGAGCATTGGCATGCCCCCTTCTGCCCGGCCGATAGCATATTGAAGCCAGTAAGGCCAGCTGAAGTGGCTGCACTTCTGAAATAAAAGCGAATTGCCTATACCGTTATGAAAATATTGCCGGTTCTGGATATACTTTCCATAATCAGCATTTTTAACAGTAACAGCCTGCAGGTCTATTACTGATGAAGCAATTCCGCTTTCAGTGGATGGTGAATTGATGAACGGAATTTTGATGTTCATTATTGAAATGACTTAAGGGCTTCTTCTTCCGAATCATAGATCTCAAACATATCCATGAGTTCAACTACTTCAAATATCTTTTTAACCGCATTGTTCATATTACAGAGTTTCAGTTTTCTCTGTGATTCTTTTAAAATACGCATGGTGGAAACAAAAATCCTGAGTCCTGAACTGCTCATGTATTCCACTTCCGCAAGATTTAACAAAAGATGCACCTGCGGCTCATCCTTGATTATACGGTTTATCTCTTTTTCAATATCAGCCGAAAGGTGCACATCAAGTCTCCCTTTCAGATATATTACAATGACATCACCTTCTCTTTTTGTCTGCAAATCCATCAGTTCCCTCCTGATAATATGATAATGGCTATATTTAATTAAATAATATCAAAATATTTGCCTGTATAACCGACTGCAACGATTCTGAGCAAGTATACTATAGCACGGCTGCTATTTGTGCAAGTTATTTATTAAAAATCTCATTTATTATTTAAACCTACTCTTCTCCCATTTTTGCTTTGCCATGTGTCAACATAAGCCCTGTAAGGGTCAGAATACACAGAATACCAAAAACACTACCCATTGCAACAAGTATTGTATGCTGGTACTTCAGCCCGTTTACCAGGAGCAGTAGTGAAGACACCAGTGGGAAAAGAACGCCTGTACAATATACAAGCCCCCGGTATCGAAGGGGATCGAAAAGGGGTAGTATCATGGCAAAACCAGTGACAGCAACCATAACCGCAAAAGCCCTGGAAAAATGGTACAGCGGGGCGATAAACGTGTCAAACTTGATACTTTCATACCAGTCTACAGTCACCTGAACACCAAATATGGTACCAAATAATTGTGGTGAAAGGGCGAATAAAAGTCCTGTAATCATGTATACAAGTCCTGTAAGTAATATAATACCCTGCAGCACGTTGGTTGACCGAGACCTCATGAATAATCCCCCTCAATAGTATTTTTAAATGCCAATTACGAAATGGCAGGTAACGTTTCGGCCATTATCCGTTCTGACTGGCCAATGATTTTTTCTATTGTATCGCTTTCCCTGTCAATCGGAATTCTCAGGTGATGATCTGCCAGTATACCTGACTGGTCCCTTGTCTCGAATATTTTACGCTGGGCTTCAGTAAACAACCTGTAAAACCCCAGCATTTTTCTATCCTTAATCATGTAATCCAGCCTGTTGCCAATTGAAACATGTATAATCTCGTCTATACATGTTCTGAGAATATCCTCACATCGCACATGATGCAGGGGGTATCCCGAATGGACAGGAACTCCATCGACAGGAACAGATTCAAACACGGGAAACAGCGAGCACGCGGCTGCCACACTGTTTTTCAAGTAACCTGTACTCATCATTCGCCTTTTTTCACCCTCTCCATGCACAACAAGGGCACAGGGCAGCGGGTTGAACATCTCCACCCGTTTGTCACCGGCGATATCATCACCAAGTGATTCAAGCTTATTGTTCTTAAATATAAATTCATCGGGGAAAGTTACATCCATTAAAGTATTGATTTTTTCCAATGAGAAGAGGGTTTCCATCTTTTTCAAATAATCACTGATGCTTCCGGATGTCACAAAAGCAGCGGCCGCCAAAAAGCTGTATGAAGAGGTATAAAGAAGATCAAGTTCCAATTCTGAATTTTGAACCGCGGCCAGTACACCGCCATACGCTACCGATTCATACAGGCCCGACTCAAGAACCAGCCCCCTGGTTTTTTTTACCAGGGACTCGATGATATCCCACGATATCCTGTCCTCGCATCGCTTGTTCAATACCGGCAACAGGTCTTTCTCCTGCTTTAACTCCAGGTCTTCTATTACATATCCGCCACTGAAGGAGCGTGTATCCCTGGCATGATATCCGTTTAATATATAATAGACCCGCTGACCTTCATGAAGATTTGCATCCACCATAGGATACAGGGACTCACGTTCCCTGCGTTTTTTTATTACCGGCAGAATAAAATCCGAGAGTGCGAATATTTCATCTCTCAGTGCCTCATCTGATCCCCCGCAATCTATGATTATATAATTAAAACTTCTCGATAGGAAAAATATGACCGGGGATAATATTTCAGGGTCTATCCTCACTTTTGACCCGAAAGCCACGTTAAGTAGATGCAGGTTATCAGATACCGGCTGCAGCCTTTCCCTGATAAAGGCCTCCCCCTTGGCGTCATTCATCGATTTCTGGGCAAGGGGTGGGAGTAACTGCCTGGCAAACATGTCGAAAAGAGATTTTCCCGTGTAGGAAGCATCAAGAATAATGGTTTTTCCATACCCGGACAGGGAAGCTGCCATGTACGCACTTACCGTTGATGTGCCCGATTTACTGCTATTACCGTATACTGTTATTATCCGGGTATTATGGCTGGTAAACTGCGTACCCGTTTCAGAAGGATTCAACCCTGTTCGCTGTATAGCCCTGATATACCCGCGTAACGCCTTAAAGCTGCTGAGAAGGAGGCTGTACAATAATTCGTTATTAATAATAACCAGGTATGAATCTGAAAGTGCCTTAACGCTGCCGGTCATCTGCTCGGTGATAAATGGAATCTGCCCGAAAAAGGAACCCCTCGCCAGGTAGACCAGTTCGTTTTTACCAAGGGCATCAAATTCCAGGAATCCTTCAGAAACTATATTCAGTGTATTCACACCCCTGATCGCGCGCACCTGTCCTTTCTTCAGTTCACTTATGGTAGCAGATTGACAAAGACGTGCCAGTTCATCATCACTGAAATGACGAAAGAATGGTATGGAATGAAGTATATACGTTAGATTAATCATACAAGAAATGCATTATTTCACCTGTCGCAACAACTTCACCAGGTCACCTTTTCCTATTAATTCGATAGGCCTTGTATTAGAGAAATCCATGGCTGACTGTGAAAAATCTCCTGTTGATATTATTACAACCCTGTTGGCGTTTTTAGGTTTCATCTTTTCGTGAAGCTGCCGTAACAGTTTATCATTTATTGTATCGGTAGTACGAAGTATGCGGATAATTTTATTCGAACGCCTTGTATTTCTCCATTTACCTTCGGTCTCAGTCACAAGCATCTCAATATCTGTATCACTCATGATATCCACGTCCATGATATTATGCCCCATTGACTCAACCACTTTTCTGCATGTATGCTCAAACTGCGCCAGGCCGGCAATCATGAAGTCTTTTATCCTGTCATCCTGCCTGAATTCGGCATATGATTTCAATTTTTCCTGAACGTCCCTGAAGTTAGGATTAACCTGTGCTATTTTTTCCCAGTTATTTATTGCAGAATGAAGATCACGCATTCGCTCCTGTGCTTCGGCAAGGAAATAGCGCAGGTTCAGTTCAGTATCGCTTCCACGCTTGGCGAACTTCAATCCCCGCTCAAACTCAATAACTGCCTTGGGGAGCTGTTCACGTTCGATATAGCATGTCCCTTTTGCGAGGAAGCTTTTTACTTTCAGATCATCACTTTTCTGAGATATCTCAAATTCTTTTATTGCCCATTCATAATCCCCCAGCTGGCGCAACACAAGGCCCAGAAAATAATGCGCCTTATAGTTTCCCTGGTCGATTTTAAGTGCATCTATAAATGATTGCTTGGCATCACTAAAATTTCCTGTTCGATAATGCACCTGGCCAAGATAATAATGGGACATGTCATGCCGGTTATTACTGGCGATGCTTTTCTTAAAGTATGGAATTGCCTTATCAAACTGACCGCTGTTAAAGAAAATAACACCAAGATGATAATAGTTCTCATAATTTGACGGATCCAGCTTGGTAAGGATAAGATATTCTTTCTTTGCTTCTTCGCTGGCATTACGCTCCCGGTAAATTTTGGCCAGCCGGGAACGAACTTCCACTTCGCGGACATTATCGTCAAATTTACCGAGTTTTAATACCTGCCGAAACTCCAGGATGGCAAACTGAATATTATTTTCTTTAAGGTAAGCTTCTGCCAGTAGATAATGCGCGTAGGCATTTCTGTCATCTTTTTCCAATATCTCGCCGAGTTTCCTGATGGCAAGTTTTATCTGCCCTCCCTCAATTAATTTTTCTATTTCTTCCAGTTTTCTGGGAAATACATAAATATTAACGAGGTAAAGGGAAAATATAACCAGTATTATTATAAAGAGAAAAATTATTGCGTAAGTAAAAAGCATTGTCTGCTATATTCTCCAACATCATTGATCTTGACAGTTATCACGTTCTTCCCGCAATTTCCTGTTCTGTTCTTCAAGCATCCGAATTTTTTCAAATGCCTCCATTAACTCCACCCGGCTCAGCTGGGAAGCATTCTCCTGGGCTTTTGCGGTCTCGGTTACCATTTTCAATTCGGTTCGGGCAAATTCAACAATATTATCATACATACTTATTATTTCATTGGCATTTTCAAGTTCTTTCTCATTTAACTTAAGCACATTCTCATAACCGGACACCATTTTTCGAAGCTGCTCTACTTCTTTCCGTAACCTGGCATTCTCTTCCTTCAGGTTCTCAATTTCCCTTTCCATGTGAGAGACTCCTTTTGGGTATAACTATACATGTGTACCACAGATGTGTTAATGATTGCAACTATAAAATGATAATCCTCATTTAAAAATTAACCGCAAAGTCGCTAAGTACGCAAAGGGCGCAAAGAAAAGGAAAATGTCATTCCCGTCCCCGCCTGCGTGGGGATAAACTGCGGCGGGAATCCAGGAGTAAACAGCATGCAGTATTATGTGTATATCTTAGCCAGCAGAAAAAACGGTACGATGTACATCGGAGTTACCAGTAACCTGGTTAGTGGAACCGCCAGTGGAAAATAAATCTAATAGAGAAAGAGAATCCCGGCTGGCTTGATCTGTTTGACGGGTTGCTGTAACAGA
>CAZVRB010000056.1:0-24537 GCA_964629365.1 uncultured Leptospiraceae bacterium | reverse complement strand
AAGGCAGATTATCCACGTGTTACTCACCCGTTCGCCACTCTCCCCTCAATGCAAGCATCGAGGTTCCCGTCCGACTTGCATGTTTAAGACGCGCCGCCAGCGTTCGTTCTGAGCCAGAATCAAACTCTCCGTTATAGTATAAACTTTGAGTTATTTGATTCGAAGTTTTTTGAAGCTTCTTAAGCTTCATACAAAAATGAAACCATTTACGTGTGTAATACTACTCAGTTTTCAAAGAACCTTCGCCGTTTAAAATACCCAGCATCACTGGGCACATTTAGCAATAACAGCATTTTGAAGGAATATACCCACTTTTTCGTACTTCGTCAAGTTTAACTTTGACCTTGACAACTTTGCTTAGACAGTGCAAAAAAAGTTGGTATGTAAATTAAAAGATCTGATGTTCTCCGCGTTAAGCGTAATGAACATTTAGTGAAACGCGGCCTTATTGTCAAGCTTTTAAAAATTATTTTTTAAAAAGTCACCAATTTTTTTCCGGTTCACTGTGCGGAATTGCTTTTTAGTTTCCGCAGCGGATTGCAATTAAAATCATGTGCCTGCAATTGTCAATAAAAAAATAATCTTTTTTTATTTTCTTTGGCAATCCCCGTATTGTTTATTAACAGGCTTTTATAACTTAGCGCATTACAGGGGGCTTCCACTTTTTTTTACATTATTCACAATATTTTTTGCCATTTGGAAACTTATATCTTCCTGTATAGCATATCCTCATACCCCTGCAGCATAAAAAAAGCAGCCCGGTCGAAATACAGCACCACCCTGTTGTTAAGTGAGACTGCTTCCTTGTATACGGTGGGGTCATCATACAGCTTGTCGAGTACGAACAGCCAGAGATGTCTTTTCTGTAGTGTCATTGCCTTAACAGCCTGCGAAAAGGGAATACCCTGTTCGAAACGCTCATGTCCTATCTTCCTGTAATGAACCGCAATTTCTTCTTTCGAATAATTCCTGGCTATCCATTTAGAAAGCTCCCGGTAAAGATTGTCGGCATATTCATAGATTATCTGCCTGTCGAGATTCTGAAAAGCAACGGTGTCAGGATGTCTCAGCAGGTTATTCATATACTGCTCGGTGATTTCCTGATGATTTTCCTCGATCAATTGGACGAACCTGTTGGTGAGTACACTTTTCAATTTCATTTTATAACTCTATGCATCATTAATATGCTGTTTTTACTTTTGTTCTATTACAAAATGTAGTAATAGTATATATATCAGTAAAGTACTTTTTCTACCTGTACAATACTTTGAATTCAGAAATATACCTGTCAGCTATTTTTGCGTTATCAACTATGAGAATATTTTCATCATTTCTTTTACTTGCGTTTTTCGAGTAATTGTAGGAGCCCGTGATTACCCTGTATCCATCAATTATTATAACCTTGTGATGCATGCTGTAGGGATTTTTATCCACCACAACCGGTATCCCCTCAAGTTTCATCTTAACATATTCAGAATATTTTGATCCGGATCCTCTTTTTTCAAATATCCCTCTTACCGTTACCCCCCTTTTATGAGCCCTGATCATTTCCTCGCCGATACCATCGCTTGTAAAAGAAAAAGCCATGAAATGTATGGATTTTTTCGCCTTTTTCACTCTTTTACAAATAATGCGCTGGATATCATCTTCAGGGGAAAAATATGCATTGATATTCGAGTCCAAAACCTTCACATGATATTTTTTTGTAAAGACCGGGAATGGAATAAATTCTTTTCGGTTTCCGAAGATCCGATATTTGAACATTTCAGTGAATTCTGATTGGAAAATTTCAGCCAGGTCACTGGATTTCACCACGATAGCGTTATTATTATTTCTGAATGCCCCATTATTCGTAAGATTATATGAACCAGTCCATACGCACTTTTTGTCGATTATAATGAATTTATTATGCATCAGACCACTTCGCTGGTCACCAATCACCGGGATACCATGTGACACAAGCCTGGAAACAGCATCTTCCCCTATATTGTCAGTTTCAATCACCAGTTTTACCTGTACTCCACGTGTATGTGCCCGAATGAGAGCAGATGTTATCTCACGGGAAGTCAAGTCGTAGAATGCACCAAGTACTTCTTCCTGTGCACTATCTATCAATTCTATCAGCACGGTGCGTGGGTGATTTGCAGAGAGGTTCTTTTGTCCGGAATATGGTGCCGTAAAATACACCCCCCAGAATGACTCTTCCGCCGCAACCACGCCGGACATAAAAACGATGACAACAATGATCGGCAAAAATCTTTTCATTATCCTTTTCCTCATTACCCTACTCAGACAATTTTTCGCTCTTTTCCCACAGCATATTTTCGTATTCAGTAAAAAGAAGCTGGTCTTCGTTTCCCGGGAAAATAAGTTTCACCTTGGACACCAGGGTAAAATATGATGGAAGCTGGTTCTTTTGATCAAGATATTCTATCATCTCTCGTATTTTTTCATCATCCCGCTGCAGAAGGTGGAAATAAAATTGAAAAGATACCTTCAATTCCTCAATTTTACTGCTGTACTTCTTGATATCCTCAGAATTTTCGGCGTTTTTCAGCATTGTTTGCAAAAAGCTTATAATATATTCGATATCAACTGCCTGTAGATCAAAATCAAGCATCAGCTGCTTGACCCTTGAAAGATGCATCTTTCTCAAATGCACCCTGGCCAGAAAAACCGGGTTATGGGAAAGCATATTCAGATCTACATCATCCATGCCTGTCTCTTTATCATTTATTATTGCTGTTTCCCCATCTTCCGTGTTCTTTTCTGTAACCCCGGAAGGTCCGGCTTCAGAGGCAAGCAGAACAACTGAATCAGGGCACCTGTTTTTAATAACTATTATGTCATTTTTTGATATACTTTGATCAACAATAATATACCCGGGCTGCTCTTCCTTGCGTTTAATCTCTTTGACCAGTTGCCCAAGGTTACTGAAATGAATAATTTTAACAGGCACCATGTCAATTATGGCATCTGTGTTAATAAAGATATATTTTCTTCTGCTTTCCCGGTCATCCTGGTAAGGAAGCACAAGACTGTCTTTGCTTACTTTTACCAGTGACAGATCCTGGTTATAATTATTTCGTACTTTGAAATGTGGGCCCAGGAATAGAACTTTTAATACGGGGTGAAATGGTTTTGATTTTTTCCCATCATTAAATACAGACGCACCCTTACTGTCGAAAATGAGGTACCTGTCATTATCAAGGAATATTTTAACGATATAGCCTTTTGGTGTTTTCTCTTCCAATACATTCATGTAACAAAACCTGCCAGATGGAAATTCATCCCGCCAACGTATTCCGCTTCTTTTTATAATCAAGACCCGTCCATGCTACCAGTGCAGGCATCAAAAAATAAAGAACTATTTGTATAAAATGTCATATTTAATCTTTTTCACCACAGGAGCACCGTGATACAGAGAAACATATGTGTTGTAGCAATTTAATCATCTCACGGGTATAATAAAACAATTGACAATCAGTTATTTGAAAAGCTGTAATCGATTCATATAAATTCTTCAATAAATGGAGATATGAATGCACAGGATAAATGTCATACGGAAATATTTTTATCCCGCCACCATTGCGGGATACACAAGCCAGCTGGATGATTCCCACGGCCCGGAACATCTACTTGAAAATGACGATTCTTTCTGGTCGTCAGGAAAGAATAATTCAATTATTCCTGAATACGTGACCCTTGACCTTCATGAACAGCAAGCCGTCAATTATATTGAGATTTACCCCTCTTTAAACGGGAAAAACACATTCCCCTCTGATTTCCGTATTGAATACAGTAATGACGGAACTATCTGGCAGATTCTATGTGCCGAATCAAAGTTCTACTTTGAGGAAGAAGAATTTTACCGGCTTCAGACGGGACTTGTACATACCCGTTTTATCCGCGTATTCATCACTCGTCCCATCAAGGTAGGAACCCGTTATTTTTCGGAACTGGGACAGGTCAGGTGTGGTATTGCCGGTGCGCATGCCATTTCCGCAAGCAGCACCTCGTCATACGAGCATGAGACCAGTATGATGCTTGATGATGATCACAATAGTTACTGGGAATCAGAGATATCATCATCCACTTCACGGCAATCAATTGATATCGATCTCGGATATGTGTTTTCTCTCAATTATATCAGCCTTTTAACCCCTTCAAAGGGAATAAATGGCTTCCCTGAGCAATTTTCAATCGAGGTAAGCGCTGATAACAACATCTGGACTCCAATAATAGAAGAAAAGCGATTCCGTACAGAGCCGGAAACCACCTATGCCTGGAATACAGGAATTGCCAACGCCCGTTATATTCGCATAGAATTAAACACAACCAGCATTGAAAAAGATACATTTGGTGCCCGCATAGCCGGCATTGGCCTTTTTGCCGCGTCCACAGAGAACACCCACACCCATACAATAGGTGATATAACTCCAAACGCGTCAATTTTTCAGGCAGGTATTGTTCGACTGGCAAAAGACGGTGAAGACACACACGGGAGCGTAGTACAGGGCAGCGACAGGCGTCTTCGGGACGCAACCACAATATTTAAAGGTATTGTTCAACTTGCCGAGGATGGAATGACAAGAGAAGGACTTGTCACCCAGTCTTCTGACTCAAGGCTGAAACCGGCAACAGAAATCAAGCACGGCATTGTGCGCCTGGCATATGACAGGGAGAATACTCATGACGCGGTTGTGCGGGGTAGCGATTCCAGGTTGCTTGAAGCAACCGAATCAGGTTTCGGAATTGTTAAGATATGTCCTGACGGCCTTGATTCAGAGCAGGGAGTAGTCAGGGGCAATGATTCTCGTCTTAAATACGCCACAAACACCTCACCGGGAATTGTAAGACTTGCCGATAACAATGAACAGTCCCAGGGCAGTGTAGTACAGGGGAACGATAAGCGGCTGCGGCAGGCCACCACCACTTATCCCGGTATCGTTGAACTGGCCGAAGACGGGGAAGACGAAGAAGGGGTTGCAGTCCAGGGAAATGACAGGCGTCTTAAGAATGCCACTACCATTTCCAAAGGTATCGTCGAACTTGCCGAAGACGGGGAAGACGCCCCCGACGTGGCGGTACAGGGAAATGATAAACGTCTCAAAGACGCAACAACCTCAACAAAAGGTATTGTTGAACTTGCTGATAATGGTGAGAACGCCCCTGGCGTAGCTGTTCAGGGAAATGATAAACGTCTGAAAGATGCCACTGAAAGTGAAAATGGAATATTGCGATTTGCTGCCGATGGTGAAACTTCTCTCAATGCTGCCGTACAGGGTAGTGACAGAAGACTTAAAGATGCCACCGAACAATCAACCGGAATTATGCGTTTTGCAACCGATGGAGAAAACAACCCTCTGGCAGCTGTACAGGGAAATGATAAGCGGCTGCGGCAGGCCACCACCACTTATTCCGGTATCGTTGAACTGGCTGAAGACGGGGAAGACGAAGAAGGGGTTGCAGTTCAGGGAAATGACAGGCGTCTTAAGAATGCCACTACCATTTCCAAAGGTATCGTCGAACTTGCCGAAGACGGGGAAGACGCCCCCGACGTGGCGGTTCAGGGCAATGACAAACGCTTGAAAGATGCCACTGAAAAGGAAAAAGGTATTCTACGTTTTGCCCACGATGGCGACACCTCTTCGATGGCTGCGGTACAGGGAAATGACAGGCGACTGCGGCAGGCCACTGCGACCTATCCCGGTATCGTTGAACTGGCTGAAAACGGGGAAGACGAAGAAGGAGTTGCCGTTCAGGGCAATGACAAACGCCTTAAAGATGCCACTACCATTTCCAAAGGAATCGTTGAACTTGCCGAAAACGGGGAGGACACACCCGGTGTAGTGGTTCAGGGTAATGACAGGCGATTAAAAAATGCAACCATTATCGCACCGGGCATTGTCCAGCTTGCTGAAAACTGCCAGGCGGCAAAAGGGCTGGCAGTCCAGGCTGATGATACACGGCTGCACGACCAGCGCGATCCCCTTCCGCATACCCATGACTATGCATCACTTGAACATGACCACAATTCACATACCGGCACACTGGCCATTACCAGCAACATTGCAGTGCAAATAAGTGGAATTGCCCCTCCTTCTTCCGACTGTGCCCCTGTCTGGGCAAAAAACACAAGCAGTGACAGCGGTGGTGCCGGGATCGTTGGTATTTCCCTGCCTTCTGAGGAGACAGGGGGTAAAAGCTACGGTGTTATCGGCCACGGTAGATTCACCGGCATAAGAGGCCAATCACAGGGAGTGGAACACGGTTCTCCAAGAGGTTGCGGTATAATCGGTACATCCAGATTTGGTGCGGGCGGTGTGTTCTCAAGCGAACATGACTATTCCCTTGTGGTAGATGGCCATGGCGAAATAAACGAATACGATGATACATTCAACCTGATTGGAGACGGGAAAGCACTCAAGGTTCATGGTACATCCGAGTTTACAGGGGCAATACATTTGAAATCATCGAAAGATGAACATGAATTTCCGGCCAATATTGTTGAAAACTTCGTTGTCGATGATGTCGAGTATATATCACCCGGCGACCTCCTTGTCATCAGCGAAGAGGGGAATTCTGTATTAACCAGGGCCCGCACTCCTTACAACAGGGCAGTTATCGGTGTTGTAGCCGGTAACCCTGTGATATGCATTGATAATACCCGTCAAGAGCAGCCAGTGTATCCCCTGGCAATTACCGGAAAGGTATTCTGCAAGGTAGACGCCCGGCAGAAACCGGTACGCCCCGGAGACCTTATAGTCACCTCCAGCACACCAGGATGCGGGATGGCTGGTGTGATAGATTCATTTGAAAAAATTGGAACCGTTATAGGGAAGGCCCTGGATTCTCTTGAAGACGGTATCGGTTTAATCCCAATATTTTTGAGTCACAAGTAGGAAGATTCATGGTGAAAGCTTTCTAAGAATCTCTCGTTCTTTGCTGGTAAAAAGAACTTTTCGATATTCATTAATATCCCTGGCTATCACCTTGCTCATATAGGTTATCTTTCTGCAATATGGCTTGTCATTATAGCTGTCCACCCACATGATCACGGTGGTCTGGTCTGATTCCCATATATATGCCCCCTGGTTATCACGCATGGATTCACCCTGCGGCTGGCCATACTTGTCCACCATCTTTTTTTTCACGTCTTCCATGAAAACGTATGGAAATCGAACCATTACATAATATAGTCTTGCAGGGGTTTCCTTTTCTGTTGTTTCCGCATCACCGCTTTTACTTTTGCTGGATACCACCTCCGGATCAGGATAAAAATACCCGTATATATACTTGATCTCACCTTCCCGTGTTACAATACGATTGTTTTCATCATAATGCATAATGGTACCTTTAACCTTTTCCCTGGCGTCGGAAAAGTAACTGCCCCATGAAAGTTCACCATATCCATTCGGCAGCGACGTATTACCTGGTTTAGTACCTGTGGTCCCGTCATTGTTGTTCTGTGCTTTTCCAGTTACCATAAGGGCAACCATGAAACAAAAAACCGCCACCAGTACGCATGTTTTCTTCATAACACTACTCCTGCTGTACTCAATGCTCTGTGATATTCATACATATTCACTATAAATATCGGACGTTCATGATATAGAGGCAACCAATAAACCCATGATACAATTATTTTTTCAATACTGTTGTTTTTGACCTACAGCTTTCTTGTGTATACACTGATAGCATGATACGTTAAAAAAAATTGTTGCATAGTTCACCTTGTATTTTATTATACTTTTTTACGATCTTCAAAGCATCTTTTACTCAAATCTATTCAGGAGGAATCATGGCAAATCTTGAGAGTGTAAATGATCAGAATTTCAAATCCGCGGTCCTTGAACAATCCGGCAAAGTGCTGGTAGACTTCTGGGCACCCTGGTGTGGCCCCTGTAAAATGCAGACACCTATACTGGAGAAACTGACTGATTCGGGGGAGACAACTGCAAAGATAGTCAAGTTGAATACAGACGAAAACCCGGAAACAGCCCAGAAATACGGCATCTCTTCTATTCCTACACTTATCCTTTTTGAAAATGGTGAGGAGATCGACCGGATGATAGGCGTTCAACCAGAAAACACGCTTAAAACAAAACTCGGCTGACATCAGTCAGTAATCACTAAAATTTCATTATCCAATGAGAGCCGTATTACAGAGAGTCCTTAACGCTTCAGTTGCCGTGGATGGCAACACCGTGGCATCCATCGGGAAAGGCCTGTGTGTCCTTTGTGGCTTTACACATGAGGACACAGAAGCTGACCTGCAACACATGACACAAAAAATCATCGCGCTGAGAATTTTTGAAGATGAAGACGGCGCCATGAACCTGTCATTGCGTGATATCGGGGGGGAGCTGCTCATCGTCCCGCAATTTACTCTTTACGGTGACGCAAGGAAGGGTAGACGACCATCGTTTTCAGCCGCGATGGAACCCTCCCGCGCGATGAAGACTTTTTCTTTATTCATGGAAATGTGTAAAGGTGAGTATCCGCACACCCGGGCCGGCATTTTCGGTGCCCACATGCAGGTGGAACTGGTAAATGATGGTCCGGTCACCATCCTTCTGGACAGCAGCAGGCTTTTCTGATATCTCCGTTAATAATCCGGACATGTGTGTATTATTTTTTTTTCAGGTACTCTAAAATACTTGAAAGGCGTTTGTCATCGGGATTCTCTGCGTAAAGTCGTTCAACGTGTTTGATGACCTTTGCCTTTTGAAACCGGTTACCGGTGTAGGTTTCATCTACCGCCCTGGCTTTCTGGTAATACGTATATGCTTCCCTGAATTTAAAAAGATGAAAACAGGTAATTGCCATGTTTGAAAGTGCCTTGACATACTGGCAGTCAAGGGCGATGGCAATTTTTAGCTGGTTGTATGCACTGTTGTATTTACCCTGGTTCATATACACTACTGAAAGGTTGTTATGATAATATTTTACGCTGGGATCAACCTTTATGGCTTTCTCGAAGTAGTTTTTCGCTTTCGCGTATTCACCATTCACGAACAACCGGTGCCCATGCTTGTTCAATGCGGCAGCGTCCTTCGAGATATTTGCCGGCAAGGCCCACAGGCTGCCGCATGCAATACTTAGCACAACAATTATGTATAGTGTTCGTATACCCATCTTTACTTTCCATTATATCTAAAACAAATGTATCGTGCTTCCCTTGAATATGACAAATACTTTATTACCAGGTTGCAGATTTAATTCATCCACCGACCTGCCTGTTATGTATGAATGAATAATTATACCTGCATCCACTATCACTTCAAACACACCCCGTTTTTCCTGCAGGGAAAGAATAGTACCTTCTACCTGGTTTGTCGCACTGCTTGATTGTGTAGTATTTGATAATATAACGTCTTCGGCCCTGATCATCGCCCCAACTGCTGACTTCTCTACCTCTCGGCCAAGAAACAGTTCAACCTTCTCATCCGTAACAAAGGTAGTTGCTGCACCTTCTCCCCGAACGGTTCCTGAAAAAATATTCTTGGCTCCTACAAATTCTGCAACAAAGGCGTTTTTCGGCTGGCGAAAAACCCTGCTCTTTCCTCCATACTGTATAATTTTCCCGTTGTCAATAACTCCCACGTCATCAGCAAGTATCAATGCTTCTTCGAAGTCATGGGTTATATGCAATATGGTGGGGTTGTACTCCTTTCTCAGGGATATCAGAAGGGCCATCATCTCTTCCCTGGTCTTGAAATCAAGTGAACTGAATGGTTCGTCCAGCAACAGCATCCGTGGCCGTGTAATAATGGCTCGTGCCAGTGCTACCCGCTGCTTTTCTCCTCCACTGAGATGCGCAACATCCCTGCCAAAAAGATGAGATATGCCGCACTGTTTCATCACTTTTTCAACACTTGTTTTTATTTTTTCCCTGTCATGTTTTCTCATTTTCATGCTGAAACCTACATTCCCCTCTACGGTCAGGTGAGGGAACAATGCTGAATCCTGGTATACCATCCCGAATCCCCTGTGTTCTGGTTTCACCCCGGTGATGTCCTCCCCGTTGAGAAGAACCCTCCCCGCATCAGGCTTAATTACCCCCGCAACCATTCCAAGCAGCAATGTTTTCCCCGAACCGGTTGGTCCAAGAAGCACAAAATGCCGGCCCTCGGCGATCTGCAGGGAAGGCAGGGACATTGAGAACCTTCCAAGTTTCTTTTCAATGTTTTGTATCTTAAGCACGACGGGTCACTCCCAGCCTTGAGATGATTTTGATAACCAGGAAAAGCAGTATGCAGGCGAAAATAAGCAGCACTGCCACCGGGCGGGACGAGGAGAGGCCATAGGAAGTAAAACGATCATATATCAGCACCGGGGCGATCATGGGATGATAGGCCAGTATAACCACGGCACCAAACTCGCTGATGCCCCGTCCCCACATAAGCAATGCCCCCGTGGCCATGGATCTTGTGGACATGGGAAGCAGCACATGAAAGAACACCTGGCTTCTACGTGCCCCCAGTGACCGGGCCACATGGTCAATTCGCATATCAATTGACAGTAACCCGTCTTTTACCGAATCAATATAGAATGGGATAGAAACAAAGGCCATGGCAAGAGATATACCTGCTTTCGTCCCGAGAAAATCAAGTCCTGCGCTGTTCAGCGCGTTCCCGATTGGTCCGCTTCCAAAAACAGAGAGAAGGGCTATCCCCGCAGCCGTATGGGGAACAATGATGGGGATATCAATGACAGCCTCAAGTAACTTTTTTCCCGGGAAATTGAACCTTGCCAGCATGTAGGCCAGGGGTGTTCCCAGGAGTACTGCGCCAATTGTGGCATACATCGCCGCTTCAAAGGTAAGCAGAATTGACGATAGCACTTCAGAATCAGCTATGGCATCCATCAATTCTGCTGCACTGGATGAAACCAGCATTCCCCCGAGGGGTAGTACAATAAGACTTAAAGATACCAGTGCCATGAGCACCATAACCGGGATAAAAAACTTCATCAGGACACCACTGTTCTATTTATTGCTATTCTGTACAATATTTTTCAACTCATCCGGCAGGGAGTCATATTCCCTCGAAACAGGTGGTGCAATTGGCTTTTGTCCATCAGACTCGATTATGGACTGTCCTTCTTCACCCAGCATGAACCGGAGAAAGGCAACCGCATCAGTTTTGTTTGCCGGTTCTTTCACAAGGGTAACACCATATACTATCGGCTTGCCCCTGTGAATGATGGTTTCTCCCGGTTTTTTCCCTGATACTTCAATAGCAGCCGTGTTGTAATGCTCCGTGTACCGGGGATCACCCAGGTTTACCTGCGGGGGTAGTTCTACAAAGGGCATGTCATGCTGCACTGCGACAGAACGATAGATGAAAATATAATCCAACACCCTTGATTCAAGCAGGGCGATCAGGTCGGTTTCCTTGGGACGCACAAACTTTGGCGGGCACTGTTTTTTCAATTCTCCGTATAATCCCTTTTCATTATAATAGCTTTCTGCCAGCTGCCATACAAGCTGGCTTCTGTAGCCACATGGATCCTTATTTGGATCTGAATGTCCGTACTGTACATCTTTCTTAAGCAGAATTCGATGCCAGTTTTTTCCATTTATTTCATCACTGTATTTACTGTCATCGCGATGCATGAGAACCATTTCATTAGTGGCAAAATTGACACAAAAATTCGCGAAATCCGGTATAAGCAGGTTATAAATTACCGTATAATCGGCAGAAGCCACGATATCACTCTTTTTACCCAGGTCACTTACCTTGCGTGCCGCAGTTCTGCTGCCCGAGGACTCCCGCAGCACATCCACACCGGGATTCTGCTTTTCGAATTCCTCTTCAAGGTGCTTCATCGGCACGCTGAGGCTTCCCGCGTGAAAAACAATAACTTCTCTTTTCTCTTTTTTTGTACATCCTGAAAATACAAGCGTGGTAACCGCCAAAAGTATCAGCATCTTTCGAAATAACATACCATATCTCCTTTTTGGTATAGTAATTCGGGGTATATATATCTGTCCTCCCCTTCTTAAATTACCACGCATCTCCATTTTGTATGGCACCAGAATGCCTTGTAAAAATCAATTAGAATTCCCCCTGTGTAACAATATTTTACAATCACCAGGCAGACACAGATAACTTCCATTATAAATAAGAACAATGGTGTATTTATTTATTGACGTTCTCAGCTGTTCAGGTTTATACATATCTGTTATGATCACAAAAATTGCTATTAATATTAATCCTGATGATACTGACTCATTTCCGTTGCTTGACAGTATCATCGAGTTGCTTGACGCCCGTAATGTAGTGGTGATGCTGCCGGAATATGGAAATCTTACCAGCAAATATGCACAGTATGTTAAGGATAATGAAGCATTTATCCAGGAAGCAGAGGTTGTGGCGGTTATCGGGGGTGATGGAACTTTTATTCGGACAGCCCGCATATTCAGCGGTACAGGCACACCCATCTTCGGTATTAACAGGGGCCGGCTTGGATTTCTCAACGAATTCCATCCCAAAGAAGCCCTCTCATTCATTGACCAGCTTGTTGATGAAAATTTCACCGTATCCCCTCGAATGATGATGCAGGCGTCCCTCCAGCGGGGAAGCGAAGAAATCACCCGTATCGATTTTTTAAATGATGCTGTTATCACCAAGGGTTCTTTTTCACGACCAATCCGCATTCGGCTGGAAATTGACGATGAGTTTCTAAGCTGCTACTCCGGGGATGGACTTATTGTTGCCACTGCCACCGGGTCAACTGCATACTCCCTTTCTGCGGGAGGGCCAATAATTGTGCCCTATGATGAGCATACATATATTTTTAATCCCATATGTCCTCATATGCTTGCTATTCGACCCATGATTATACCTGATGTAATGAAACTCAAGGCATCGATAGTCTCAGAATTCGAAAATTTATTATTGACAATCGATGGTCAAGTGGCTATTGAACTTGAAAAGAATGATGAAATACGTTTCAAGAGATCTTCAAGCGAGGTTATTCTCGTTAACCATCCGGAAAGAACATATTTTGAAGTGCTCCGCCAAAAGCTCGGCTGGGGCGTAAACAGAAACGATACAGGTTAATCATATGCTGCAGCAGATTCGCATAAAAAACTTCGTGCTCATCGACGAGGTAGTCCTCGATTTTGGCAGGGGACTTAATATACTGACCGGTGAAACCGGGGCCGGTAAATCTATCCTTATAGACGCACTTTCCGGTGTACTCGGCGAAAAGATGAGCACCGACATGATACGTACGGGTTTTGATCGTGCCACTATTGAGGCCGTGTTTGATATCAGCAACCTGCCCCAATTGTTTGCAACACTTGAACAGTCGGGTATCGAGGTTGATGACAACACACTGATTTTACGAAGGGAAATATATTCAAACGGCAGGGGGCGCAGTTTCGCCAATGCGGTACAGATCCCAATCGCAAAGCTTAAAGACATTTCTGAATACCTTGTAGATATACACGGACAGAACGAACATCAAAATATCGTACGGGTTGCAAAACATCGTGAACTTCTTGACAGTTTTGGCGGGTTGCTTGGACGGGTATCCGCCATGAAAGAACTGCATGAAACACTTTCAGGAATTCGTGAACGTGTAGAATCTTTCAAGATCGACGAGAGAGAAAAAGCACGACGAATCGACTATCTTGAGCACGCGATAAACGAAATCCAGAGCGCGAATCTCTCACCCAATGAAGAAGAGACGTTGCAGCATGAATCCCGGCTGCTTTCAAATGCAGAGAAACTGTTTACCGAGGTACATACCGCTACTGAGCTCATGTCCGGTGATGGTGGGGTATCTCAGCGTCTTAAAAAAGTCGAGTCCTCCCTTTCTCACGTTGCAGATTTTGACCCGAATATTTCCACTATACTCGAATCCATCAGGGAATCCATGTATACCCTCGAAGACGCCGGTCATACCCTGAGGGATTACCAGGGTTCCGTGGATTTCTCTCCTGAGCGTATAAACCAGGTTGAAGAAAGATTGTCCCTCATCTCAACCTTGAAAAAGAAGTATGGTGACACCCTTGAGGAAGTTATTGCTTACGGCAACCAGGCTGCCAGGGAGCTGGAGGCCATCAGCTCAAGCGAGGAAGAACTTGATAAACTAAACCTCCAGTACCAGCAGAAACTACAGGAAGCACGAACTTCAGCGCTTGAGTTATCTGAGCTTAGAAAAGATTCAGCTAAAAAGCTTGAAGAGCTGGTGATCCAGGAGTTGCGTGACCTTGGTATGGCGGGAACGGTATTCAGGGTTTCAATAAAGCGAGAAGTCAGCCCGGAAGGAGAGATCGAAGCTAATAATAAAAGATACATGCTCTACCCTTATGGTCTTGACAGGGTTGAGTTTCTTCTCTCTGCCAATGAGGGTGAAGACCTGCGGCAGCTGCGCAAGGTTGCATCCGGCGGTGAGATGTCACGGATTATGCTGGCTTTGAAGAAAGTAATTCTTTCAGCAGATATAGTCGACAGTCTTATATTTGACGAGGTTGACGCGGGTATTGGCGGCAAGACCGCTGACGTTGTGGGAAAGAAGCTGAAATCATTATCAGCTGAAAGACAGGTACTTGTTATCACCCATCTTCCTCAAATTGCCGCCCTTTCTGATAATCACTTTATCGTACAAAAACAGAGCATCAACTCCCGGACAACTACACTGGTAAAAAACCTGAACCGGGATGAAAAGATACAGGAAGTTGCACGAATGCTGGCAGGTGAGCAGGTTACTGAGATCTCACTCAAGCATGCCGAGGAAATGATATCATACGCCGACAAATAATACTAAAAACTGATAATTGCCATGACATTTCTTAACAGAAACACTACTCCAATAGAATCTATAAATGTGACCGATGTACTAACCGTTATCATACAGGAAATCGTCACCAGCATACCGGCGTTTGCACATATTGACCCATCCCGGATGCTGGTCTGTTGCGCGTCAAACCGGCGTAACAGTCGTGGCGCTACCTTCGGGAAGCTTGTACCGATGCGTTTCAAAAATGGTGAAAAAATTCAAAAATTTCGCGGTAACTATTATTCAATACCTCCCCTGGTGCATGAAAACCGTGAAATATTATACATAATATATTTTTATATGCCCCGTTTTTTTGATCTCAACGCGTACCATAAACTTCGAGTAATACTGCATGAATTGTATCATATAAATCAAGGCTTTAACGGGGACATTCGCAGAATGGGCGAATACAAGGCATCTCATGGGGGGTCAAAGAAAAAATTTGATGAATATTTTGAGGACGAACTCAAGGAATTCTACAGTCGGATTCATAATAAACCGTACATGAAATTTCTTACCCTTGATTCCAGGGAATTATACCGTACCTTTTCTGATGTTTACGCAAGACGAATGAAAGTACCCCGCCCTGTCCGTGTTCCTTCTGGCACTTAAAACTGGTAATCCCCGTAGATGGGGCCTGTGTAATCATTTTTGTCAATACGTCGAATAGATCCATGAAATCTGAAACCGTCGGGATTTGTTCGTATTGTCTGTATATATTTCTCAACATCTTGCTCATTATCCGTATCCAGCAATACCTGTACTGTTCCATCTGCCTTGTTTGAGGTGGCTCCACTAATGCCAAGCTTGCGTCCAACCTGGGCACAGAATGATCTGCAAAAAACTCCCTGTACCACACCGTCTATGGTCAATTCCGTTGCCATACCTGCAACCTCCTTTTTTTATCGTTTTCATTTCAAGGCAGGGGTATGAAAGTTTAGCCGGTTCAGCTGAATGATACGTTATTGATGCTTCTGAACTCCGGCTCCCTGCCGGATTTCAGTATAACATTTTTTTTCATTGAGTCAATCGGCTCGGGATAATCCGTAGTATAGTGCAGTCCCCTGCTCTCCTTTCTTTCCATGGCACTTCTTATGATAAGCTTTGCCACGGTAGCCATATTACGAAGTTCAAGCAACTGGGATGAAAGTGTGCTGCGCCGGTAATAATCCTGTATTTCTTCTTCAAGAAGAATTATCCGCCGGAACGCACGTTCAAGTCTTCTGTCTGATCGCACTATACCAACATAGTCCCGCATAAGTCTCTTTACGTCCTCAATGTTATGCTGTATCAGTATCCACTCTTCAAGGTCAAATGTACCTTTTTTGTCCCACTGGGGAAAGTCGGGTATCTCTGATGTATCCTGCTTTCTATCTAAATTTTGCTGTATATGCAAAAATGCCTGGTGTGAGAACACTACGCCCTCCAGTAACGAATTGCTGGCAAGACGGTTGGCACCATGCACTCCCGTACAGGATGATTCACCTGACACGTAAAGATTTCGAATGGACGACCTGGCATTGAGGTCGGTAAGAATGCCTCCGCATAGATAGTGTGCTGCCGGTACGACAGGAATCGGTTCTCTTGAAATGTCAATTCCAGTCTTCAGGCAATGCTCATAAATATTAGGAAACCTGTTCTGTACAAATTCTTTATCCATGTGGGTGATATCAAGATAGACAAAACGATCACCCAGACGCTTCACCTCGCTGTCAATTGCCCGTGCAACGATATCCCTGGGAGCAAGTTCTTTCATGGTATGTACTTTATCCATGAAACGTTCTCCACGCGAATTGACCAGCACCGCCCCTTCACCTCTCACTGCTTCGCTTATAAGAAATGATCGTCCATTATACTTTTCCTGGTAAAGGGTAGTTGGGTGAAACTGAATAAACTCCATATCAGCGATTTCAGCCCCGGCCCGATATGCCATGGCGATTCCATCACCTGTGGCAATCGCGGGATTTGTAGTATGGGGGTATACCTGTCCCACTCCCCCTGTTGCAAGAAGGGTAATTCCCGCTCTGAATATATTAACAATACTTGTGGCGTTCTCAAGAATATACGCACCGTAGCAGGTTATGAAATCACTTCGAATTTCGTTATCACCCGTAATAAAGCGAAGCTGGTGTTCTGTAAGCAGGTCGACTGCGGTATGGTCCTCGTAAATGGTAATATTGTCGATTTCAGAAATTTTATGTATCAGCGCCCTTTCAATCTCCTGGCCTGTTAGATCCTTTGCATGGGCAATTCGGTTATACGAATGCCCCCCTTCACGCCCCAGGTCAAGCACCTGTTTCCCGTTTTCACCCTTTCGGGTAGTAAACCTGGTGCCCCAATCCATGAGTTCATGTATGCGGTCAGGACCGCTTTTTACCAGCAAGTCTACCGCTTTAGGATTACAAAGATCTGCACCAGCTTCAAGAGTGTCCTGTATATGTGATGCCGGTGAATCCTGCGGCGCAAGAACCGCGGCGATCCCCCCCTGGGCATAATTTGTACTGGAATCCCTGTCTCTTTTCTTGGTAACAATATTAACCGAACCAAGTGCTGATGCCTTTATGGCAAAGGTAAGTCCGGCAATACCGCTGCCAATAACAAGAAAATCCGACGAATAAATTTTGGGTGTCATCCTGAATACGGGGAATATTGTATCAACAAATCCCCCTTCCTCGCTACATTAATCATCCGGCCCTGTTAATAAGAGTAAAGTTTTCTTCTATTGTGTCAATTAGTTTTGCAAGCGGCTGTTTTCTCAGTTCTGCAACAAATTTATACGTGTGTACCACGTTTTCAGGCCAGTTGGGTTTTCCCCTGAATGGGACAGGTGTCAAAAAGGGTGCATCTGTCTCAAGAAGCAGTCGATCTTCAGGAATATATGCCGCTGCCTCGTGAAGAGCCGTTGCTTTTTTAAAGGTTACGTTACCCGCGAAAGAGACATGCATACCCAGGTCGAGAACCTTTCTTGCCATGGCAGCATCTCCAGGAAAGCAATGCATTATTCCCTTTACCGGTGCCCTTTTTTGAAGCACGTTGAATGTGTCTTCAAATGCTTCCCTGCTGTGTACAATCACCGGAAGGTTGTGTCGTATGGCAAGATCCAGTTGAAACTCAAAAGACTTTTTCTGCATGTCAACCGGTTTCCTCATCCTGTAATAATCAAGTCCTGTCTCACCGATACCAAAGAGCAGGGACGCATCATTATTTACTTTTACAGTGTCTACCATTTCTGAAAGAATATTTAATTCTTGATCGGACGCACTTGATGAGGGATGTATACCCAGCGTGAATAAAATTCCCTTATCTTTATGTGCTTTACTGAAATCATAAGCCCAACTCAAGCCCTCAACATCAATGCTCACATGCACAGCCCTTTGAACATTTTCATTATTCATAATGGTAAGAATATCTGTTTCTTTACGATCAGCATCTTTCATGCACATGTCGAAATGGGCATGTGTATCTATGTACATAATAACCTCGCATATGTCTTATCTATCTCACCTGATAGTGTACAAGCTGTTATAATTCAAGATTTTTTTCATGTGCATACAAAATGAATACTTCTATTGTGTATAAATTTGTATATTTATATTGTATTTATTGAAATTCCAGCATAAAGAGTTATATTTCTTGTAGAACTTGATATTTTCATATTTGACCATTATGAGGTATCTTTTATGAATAAGACAGCACCTTACATATACCGGGAATACGAGGAACCGAAAGGCCCTGTTGTTCTCCAATATGTTGATGAGTGTGATCGCCTGGTTGCTGCCATCAAGTATTTCGGTCTTTCAATACCTGCCGAGATATTTGATGAAGACAGGGGTATATAAGACCAGCTACACGTATTCAGCTGAAATAACTTGACGCATGTATTCCATTAGTTATCTTCACCACATAATATTTGATTACCATTATTCCCCTGTGAGATAACACATGACAGGAAAAAACATTCTCTTTAAAATGGTAAACCTGTATCCTCCTTTTCTGGGTGCAGGAATACGGGTGAAAGTATCAAAAGATATCAAAACTATTGATGTAACCCTCAAACTTTCATTTTATAATCGCAATTATGTAGGTACACAATATGGCGGTTCCATGTATTCAATGTGTGACCCCTTTTACATGATATTACTCATGGAAAACCTGGGAAAAGATTATATCGTATGGGATCAAAGCGCCTCTATAACCTTTAAAAAACCGGGGAAGACCAGGCTCAGGGCTACTTTCCATATACCCGAATCACAGTATCAAGCCATAAAATCACAACTGGAAGTGAAGGAGAAAATTTATCCTGTGTTCACCGTTGATATTCTCGATAACGATGACAACATTGTGGCTACTGTAGATAAAACAATCTATATAAAAAAGAAATAATAAAATAATTTAAAAACTACCACCACGCAAGAATCGCATTACCAGTTCATATACTTTTTTGTCGAAAAGAATTCCTGAATGGCTGCGGGGAAGAACCACGAAATCGCGCATTCCTTTAACCGGCGTATGGGATACAGCCACGGTACCGTCATCATCACCTTTCAGTATTAATGAGTTGACCGGGTTCATTGAGGCGCTACCGGCAATGACACCTGTTGGAATTTTTAATGGATCGAGGCTGTGCAGTATGCTTCCCGACCCGGTACTCAGCTGGATAAGTGAGGGACCAAAAAACCACCTGGCAACTTTGTATTTTTTCAGAACCTCTGCCATGGTACTACCCCTGTTGGGTGGTGCGATCATAACCATAGATGTAATTGGGGATCCCGGATACATAGTCAGGTAATATCGGGCAACTATACCCCCCATCGAATGAGTAACAAAATGGATGTCCCCTTCATTTTTATTACGAATAGATTCTACAACAGGTCGAATATATTCTGATGCGATACCCTCTATAGTTTTACTTGTCGATGGATAATTAATATTATGGATTATATATCCCTGTTCTTCAAGGTATAACGCAAGAGGTGTCATAATCAATGAACTCATTGCCAGGCCATGCAGCAAAATAACGTGTTCCCTGTCATGCTCCCTTTCAGCATAACCAGTTGTTCCAGCCAGGATAAGTACAGTACATACTGCAATTGCACCTCCCCGGATCAGTTGCATTTTCATGTATCAAACCCCCGAATGATCGTATCTACTTGACGCATCGCTTATTATATGAGATAAATGTGATAAGTATCTTTATTGTATCACTTTACGCTACCATATATGATATTGCAAACGGACTAAATTATTATAAGATGTTCGAAATTTTAACTTAAAAATACAGGTATCACCCATGATTATTTTTGCCATCAGCGACCTCCATGGTTGCGCTGACAAGCTTGAGATGGTTGAAAACAGGATATCATCAGCAGACCTTGTTGTTGTGGCAGGTGACCTTACTAAACACCATACTGTTGATGAAGCAATGCAGCAACTTGCTGTAATCAACTCTTACAACTCTAATATTATTGCAGTTCATGGTAACTGGGACAACCCTTCAGTGCTTGAACAACTGCAAAAAAAAGGCATATGCCTGCACGCAGACGGTAAAATCATAGGCGATATTGGGTTTTTTGGTGTGGGCGGTTCAAGTCCCACACCCATGAATACACCATCAGAATACTCTGAAAAGCAAATTACCGCATGGTTACAAAAGGGCTTTGCCAAAGTTCAAAACGCATCAAAAAAAATACTGGTAACACACAGTCCCCCACGGGGGGTACGCGACAGGACTTTTTTTGGAATGCACGCAGGCAGCAGGGCCATCAGCGATTTCCTGGAATCACACTTGATTGACCTTTGTATATGCGGTCATATTCATGAAGCACACGGTACGGAGCAATATAATCATACCAGGGTAGTCAATACCGGTGCCTTGAAAAACGGAAGATATTGCACTATTTATATCGGTTCAAATATCACCGTTGAACATGATGCTATAAGAAAACACGGTCTCAAGTTCTGGTAAAATCACTCATGTAACTGATTAATTTTTTACCCTCCAATGCCATGCAGCGGATATACAATTTTCTTAATATAATTGACCACGTCCTTTGCGTGCTGAAAGCAATTATCCTTTTCATATCCGCCAATAGCATATGGTTCATCATACAATGAACCTGATTCCGACTCTGGCCCATACATCATTCCGCCTACAGCTCCTGCAAAGTCATCACGGGGCTCAACTCCACAGAATATTGACCATGCCAGCGCCCACAGGGCCGATGTTTTAAACAGGTTATACCCGCCACCGCCGGTGGCCAGAATTTTTTTGGCATTCTCATTTATGATGTGTAACACCTTTGCGTATCCATTGCTGGTCAGGTTAAGATGCGCCAGCGGATCATCTCTATGTCCATCCCCTCCAACCTGAATACACACAAGGTCAGCATCAAATCGTTTGAGAAGGGGTGGTATTATTTCTTCAAACGCGTACACGTACACTTCATCATCGGTATCTTTCAGAAGGGGAATATTCACATTAAAGCCCTCTCCAACACCTTTCCCAATTTCATTCTCATAACCTGTTCCGGGGAAAAGTGAATGCCCTGTCTCATGTATTGAGAAAGTAAACACCCGGTCATCGTTATAAAAAGCGTTTTGCACACCATCACCATGATGAACATCTATATCGATATAAGCGATTTTATATCCCTTGTTGGCAAGATCATGCAGGGTAACTGCAATATCGTTTATATAGCAGAATCCCTCGGCATGGTCACTCATTGCGTGATGAAAACCACCTATTGGATTGAATGCAAACCGGGCATCGTCTAACACAAGCTTCTGTGCCGCAAGGTATGTTCCCCCCGATGCATGCAATGAAAAAGAGTATAAATCCTTGAATATTGGATTGTCATGTGTACCAAGACCGAACTCCAGCAGGCCAAGGTCAAACTCACCTGTATCACATGTCTTCAGCGCATCTATATATTCTTTCGTGTGGAAGAGGTACAACAGTTCTTCGGGAAGGAATTCAGGCTTTATTACAGCCTGGTTCATTTCATCCAGCAGCGAGTACCTGTGTAACAGGTCATACATCTGCCGCGCACGTACAGGCTTGAACGGATGGGTTGGAGAATACTCAATATTTGCAAGCTCTTCTGAATATATCAGTATATTTTCCATAAAACCTCATTTCTTTTTCAGTTATTGTGATAAAATGTCCATTTTAATTCAACATTTTTTTTGACCATTTTTTTTTGGTTATATCATCCATATACACAAATAAATCACAGAGAATCCGTGTTACAGAGAAAAGTGAATAAATATTATGAATATATTCATGGCATAAATAGTGTCCTGAAGGCGAATAGAAGGGGCAACACTACGAAAAGGAACAGGACAGTGTTGAATACAAAAAGACTGGAAGCCATTCGTGAATCCAGCCTGAACAAAATAGATGTAACCACTGAATAAATAGCAGCCGGCATAAATGATTGAATTATTATTACCGCACGCACTTTTTCTCCTATTGGCAATAAAAACGCAACTACTATGGCAACAAGGGGAACGATCATGAACTTAATAATTGCAAGAACAGCATGTGCCGGCAAAAATTTCTTAATATTTCCCGGAGAAAAGCTGGTTCCAAGAGAAAAATAATAGATCATAACGGATATTGCTATAAAAAAATCAACAGGTACCGGTGCCGGTATCCTTTTGATTCCAAGAATCTGAAATAATAATGCCAGCAACACAGCATAAAATGGAAAGTTTTTTTTACTTATAATATAGTTTTTCAAACTGAATTGCTGTAATGGGTCTTCTGACACATACCTTGCGTATGAAAACACCACAAGAACAAGGTAAGGCATAAAATATACTATAAACAACATGGCAAGGCCAAGCCCTTCAATCCCGAGAAAAAGATAGCAAAGGAACCCGCCCATGGTAAACCCGTGGTTGGCAAGTGATGAACTGATTATAAATGTGTTTTTTTGAATAGCATTGAATTTAAAAAAGCCAACAACTATATATCCTGCAATAAGTCCCATCAGAACCATCAGTATTCCTGTTAACGGGAGCGCAATCATATCTGATGCCAGAGTAAGTCCCCAGATGCTCCAGAATACCACCACGGGTTCGAATGTTACAAGGTTAAATGACACAATTTTCCCAATTGATTTTTCTATTGAAGGTTTTTTATGAGAAATAATTGAACCTGCAATCAGTGGAAACCAGATCAAAACCTGGAATAATATAAATTTTGTTGTAATTGTCACCCGGAAACCTTTACTATAGTCAGGATATAATCAATACTACTGTGCTAACACATGGTACGTATAGTATAATTTATTCACTATATTTACTATATTCACTTTTCATTCGATTTTCCAGATCTTCTTGAGGCTGCTAAACATAACAGGAGTACAACATGAATACCGGTTACGTTCATCTTTATACAGGAAACGGAAAAGGGAAGACTACAGCCGCTATCGGCATGGCCGTACGTGCCGCAGGCTGGAACATGTCTTCCATTATAATACAATTCATGAAGGGTCAGGACTACGGAGAACTTGAATCACTTAAACGATTCGATAACTTGATTACCATTGAACAATATGGTTCATCTGATTTTTGCATGCCTGATGACGATAATATTCAGCAACATTATATTTTAGCAAGAAATGGTCTTCAAAGAGCGACTGACACAAGTCAATCTTCAGACTATTCACTTGTGGTACTGGATGAAATAGTTACCGCCATGCTGTTCAAGCTTGTCACTCTTGATGAGATTGTAACACTCATAAAGAACAGAAATCCTTCCATCGAGCTCGTATTTACAGGAAGGGGAGCACCGGATGCATTAATTCGCCAATGTCACCTTGTAACGGAGATGAAAGAGATCCGACATTATTATGAGAATGGGGTACAGGCAAGAAAGGGGTTCGAATTTTAGCAAAAAAAAGGACGGCCACATGGCCGCCCTTTACACAATTTATATGGATGTTCTTTATTTCAATGCATCTTTTGCGCCAGTGATGAGTGTATCAACAACCGATGGATCGGCCAGAGTTGAAGTGTCACCCATTTCTTTCTTATCGAACTCGCTTGCAGCGATTTTCTTAAGAATTCGACGCATGATCTTTCCAGAACGTGTCTTTGGAAGCGCATCGGCCCACTGAATAACATCAGGTGTGGCGATAGGTCCAATTTCACTTCGAACAGTTTTTACGAGCTCTTTCTTAAGCTCATCTGTTTTTTCCACACCAGAGTTAAGTGTAACAAAGGCATAAATTGACTGACCTTTCACCTCGTGCGGATAGCCAACAACAGCGGCTTCAGCAACATTAGGATGACCAACCAGAGCTGATTCTACTTCAGCGGTTCCCATTCTGTGACCTGACACGTTGATAACGTCATCAACACGACCTGTTATCTGGTAATAACCGTCCTTGTCTCTCTTACATCCGTCACCGGTAAAGTAATTACCGGGGAACTGTGTAAAATAGGTGTTAAAGAACCTTTCGGTATCACCGTAAACCCCTCTCATCTGTCCAGGCCATGATCTCTTAAGGATCAGGTTACCCTGGCATACGCCTTCCAGTTCCTTTCCGCTATCATCAACGATTGCAGGCTCAACACCAAAGAAAGGTACTGTTGCCATTGCAGGCTTAATGTCGATAGCGCCAGGAAGCGGGGTAATCAGAATACCACCGGTTTCTGTCTGCCACCATGTATCTACGATTGGACACTCACCCCTGCCAATTTTCTGGTAGTACCAGTTCCATGCTTCGG
>CAZVRB010000055.1:0-24693 GCA_964629365.1 uncultured Leptospiraceae bacterium | reverse complement strand
CTTGAACCTGTGACCCTCTGCTTGTAAGGCAGATGCTCTCCCAGCTGAGCTAAGCGCCCTCATGTATGTCCCGATCTGTTGATCGGCTTGGTTTGAAACTCAATACTGATCGTGCCGGTACGTCTACTGTTCTTCTGGCGATGGGGGAGTACACGTTACGTTCTTTCTTCTCATTACGCTGAAATACGCCAAAACCCCGAATCTCTACTTTTTCGCCTTTATCTACGCTTTCAATTATTGCGTCAAGAAAATTATCGACAATGTATTGCACTTTTCTTCGCGGTAGTCCGCTTTGACGGGTGATCTTGTCGATAATTTCAATTTTCGTCAAGACGCATCACTCCGTTGCATTACTGCTGCAACGCAGCGTTAACCTTTTTCGCCATCCTGGATTTTTTACGGGCAGCCGTTTTCCAGTGAACCACCTTCTTGCGGGCGGCAGTATCTAATGTTTTGACGAAATCAATATAATCCTGCTGCAGTTTCTCGTTGTCAAAACCTTCTTTAGCGTCAATCTGGCGCGCAACTTTTTTATGGGCTGTTCTGATTGATGAACGAACCTTTGAATTCCGTTCTCTGCGCTTTTCGTTCTGACGATTTCTTTTAATTGCTGATTTAATGTTAGCCAATTCTACACCTTCACTCTTTAAAAAAATTTCATTGAACAGGCCCGGCAACTATGTATTTGGTATCAAAGTGTGTCAAGAAAATATTATAAAAAATTATTTTTTCATAAGGCTTTGAAAAAGATTTTTTGCATAATAATACACGGTTGCCTTTTTGCCCTGTTTTGATGTTTCTATAATGAATATAACCTTCGTATTGTCCTTCGAATAGGTATTGATGGTTACATCCCGGTCGTGCTGCACCCGTGGTGTCCCATAATATCGTTTCAAAGAACTGAGAAGGGATTGTATGCTTTTATTCGATATTTTGTTATGCCTGTCTGATACTGAATATAATATATCATTGACAAATAAAAAATCCCTGGAAAATGCCGATTCAACCCTGTGTATGGTAACTTTTTCCTTAAGATCAGCATTTATAGCCAGTATATAGTTAAGTATTTTATGAGTATAGCCCAGTTTGGAAACAGGTACTACATTTCTTTTTAACTTCTGTCCTGAAATATACTGTTTTTTAACCTGCTCAGTATTCTTCTGCCATGAATAAATACGCAGTACTGGTGTATCAGCCATTGCTGGTAGCAGGGTTGATAGAAAAATAATAATTGCCGCGAAAAGAATGGTACCACGGCATTGATTTTTAAAAAAAGTGTTCATATTTATTCCGTGACAGTTTAATACAGAACATTTCGGCTGGTGCCATAATTGTTCTATAGATTAATGTTCATTATTTAAAATGTCAAATATTTTATTTACCTGTTGACTTATGATTACCGGGTAATGTGATTTGCAAGGATTTAAAAATACGTATAGTAGCTAAAATATACTTGCGTAACTGGCACAATGCTTACTACAGTTATACAATCATTATTGCATTATCGATGAAATATAGTATACTGATTAAGTGTATATATAATAAAGGAGGCTGGGTATGCGAAGGTTTATTGTACTTTTATTCGCATGCGGCATGTTGATACAGGTTTCCATGTCTGCAGCAGTTGCCGGTGAGAAAAGCTTTCAGGGCAGGGTTATTTACGTAAACTCTTCGGAGATCGAGATTAAAAAGGGTAAGACAGAGATGGTTTTCTCTTTTTCTCCGGAAATGAAGGTAACCGACATTGAAGGAAAAGAAGCTGCTATATCAATGTTGAAGCCATGCCAGGTGGTGAAGGTGATATATACCATCGATCAGAAGAAGCATGTTGCAAGTTTGATCACGGTCAAGAAGCCGGCAGATTGTATTAGTAAAAAGTAAACCGGTAAACCGGAATCCGGAGAGGAGTGGCTAAATGTTAGAACTTAGACCGGAGACTATCCAGATAGGGCATTCACTCAAGGGGATGCAGGACAAGGTATTGCTCAACCGTAAATCCGGAACGGTAAGCAATGAAGGCTGGGAGCTTTCTTTCTCTGTCAGCAATGGAAAAATTGATCTTCGTATACATTTTAACCGGAAGACTTTTCTAGAAAAAATTACGTTGAACTCGGTTATACTCAGTGATATTGACGATGCCGACCTGGCATTTTTCAAGAACGGCTACCAGTCATGGAGTTATTCGGGCACTTTCTTTAAGACAGACCGGCAGCGTAAACCAAGATTCTCTTTCGTGATCGCCAACCAGGAAAACGTGAACAATCCCCCAACCGGAAAAAAGGGACATGTTACATCTGACATGTTCTGTTTTATCGGGAATAAAACAAATGGCAGGGGACTGTTCATCGGTCAGCTTCCTCCTTTTGCACAGCTTGTTGAATACAGTTTTATGTTCAGTCACCGTCAGCATACCATGGATATCTCCTGGGATTTCAACTGCAATGTGAAAGCGGGTGAGTGGATATCCCTGGATCCGGTGTTCTTTCGTGGGGGGGAATTACACAATGAGCTTGACGAGTACACGAGAATGGTGGCAGATTCCCGTTCTGTACCCCGAAAACCAGACCTGAGAAGGGGATGGTGTTCATGGTATTATTATTATACAGATATAACCATTGAAGAGATACAGCAAAACCTCCAGTTCTCAAAAGAGAAATCAATTCCATTCCAGTTTTTTCAAATCGATGACGGATACCAGGCCGGTATAGGCGACTGGCTTGACCTTAAAACCGGGTTTAACGGGTCGATGAAAATGCTTGCCGACAGCATTCGTGATGCGGGGTATGTGCCCGGACTGTGGGTGGCCCCTTTCATCGCTTCGAAGAAATCACGGCTTGTAAAGGAGTACCCCCGGTGGGTGATGCGTGACGGGAATGGAAAACCGGTGGTGGCGGGATATAACCCCAACTGGGATGGCACATACTATGCCCTGGATATTACAAGCCCCGGTTATCTTCAGTGGCTTGAAAAGGTATTTACAACCATTCGTTACGAATGGGGTTTTGAATATATTAAACTGGATTTCATGTATGCCGCTTCGCTGCCCGGAATGCTTCATGACAGTTCTATGAGCCGGGCCGGGGCACTTGAACTTGGTTTGCGCAAGATACGGGAGTATTCAGGTGATGACGCTTTTCTTCTTGGCTGCGGAATGCCCATATCCGGGGCGGTGGGATACATGAATGCCATGCGGGTGAGTTGTGACGTGTCACAGGGCTGGAGGCCCTCTTTCATTGAAAGACTAGCCGGTGGTGATTCTCATGTTGAGACCAGGGGTGCCATACGCAACAGTCTCGTTCGCGCTTTCATGCATGGAAAGTTCTGGATAAATGATCCCGACTGCCTCATGCTTCGTCGGCAGCATACCGGTCTTACCCCCTGTGAGCGGGATTCTTTGTATAATGCCATAATGATAATGGGGGGCATGATGGTGATATCAGACAGGATGACCGACTATACCCCGGGTGAAATGGATGACCTGTTTCGGGCCTTTGATATTTTTGACAAGACATCACAGTCTGAAGCGGTGGTGCTTGACCTGCTGGAAAAGAATATGCCCGAGTTTGTCTATAACAAGAGCGGGCACCTGGCAGTGTTTAACTTTTCTGACAAGACAAAAGAGCAGGTATTATTTCATCCGGGGATTGAAGATCGGGAAGGTGCCGATGCACTGGTTGAGGATATGAATACCGGTGAACAATTGAACATATCAAGTTCTACAGTGTTTACCCTTCCCCCGCACGGGTCCCGTATATTCAGGTTTCAAAAATAAGCCGGGCGTTACAACATAACCATGGAGAATGCTATGAAAAAACCAACCGTGCTGCTTAGAAAATGTGAAGATTACGATCCCGCTCGAATTCAACGCATAATACGGGAGAGTGTGGATGAGCTGAAGCTGAAGATCAAAGGTAATGTGTTCATAAAGCCCAACGTGGTGAGTGCCAACAAAAGATACATTCATAACTCCTTTACCCATCCAGAGGTGGTTGGCGCCATGGTGAATGACCTCAGGGAGCGTGGTATAGAAAATATAACCATAGGCGAATCTGGAGGGTATGGTATCCCGTCCCGCCTGTTTCTTAAGGAAGCCGGCTATTACCCGATGGCAAAAAAAACCGGGGCAAAGCTTATCGACATGAATGAACATGCCATGGTTCGTATTCCCCTTGAAAAGGGCCGGTGGCATAAAAATATGCTTCTTTCACGAAGTATTTACGATGCTGATTTCAAGATATGGATGCCCAAGCTTAAGTATCATATTTTCGCGTCCATCACCAATGTCTTGAAACTCAATATTGGCATACTGGCCCATGGGGAGAGAATGCTCTACCATGATCACCGGATACATGAAAAGATCGTCGACCTTCTTGAGGCGGGCTATCCCGATCTGGTTGTTTCAGACGCGATAGATATAACCTACGGCTTCGAATCCGCTCCATACCCCGTTCGCATGGGGGCCCTCATTATCTCGGATCACCCCCTGTCGGCTGATGTGGTTGCCGCCACTATTATGGGGTATAATCCTGAAGAAGTGAAACACCTGAAAATCGCTTCAGAGAGGGGCTATGGCTCACTTGATCTCAAAGATATTAATGTTTCAGGTGATGTGAGTATCGATGAGCTTCAAAAGAAACCCAGGGGAAAAACGCGGTTGTTTCAGCACCTTAACGAGCTTGATACCCCCATAGAGTTTTACGCGGGATATGCCCCGGATACCGATATCATCTGTGATGGGGGGTGCGAGGCGGCGGTAAAGGGCTGTCTTGGCACCATTGAAAAACGAAGTCCCGGGTCGCTTGCCAGGGCGAAAAAAGGTGCCATTGTTACCGGTATCTACAGGGGTGATGTCATCATGCCCGATGGCCCTGTGCTGCTGGTTGGTGATTGTACACGTGTTGAAGGGAAGCTTGAAGCGGCAAAAGTCTACAGGTCAAAGGGATGTCCCATCGGGGCACGAAATCTTTTTGTGAAGATCCCCCTGGTATTCGGGATGCCAAGCCCCATGCTTGACCCCAGGGACGCAACCCTCTTTATACTGAATTCTGTGCAGAAAACCGGCAACATGCTGCTGCGGCGGTTTTTGCTTCGCAGGTAAACGGTCTGCATGTAAATACTTCGAGTTCATTACCTGGAGAAAGATCTTAAATGCATATACATATGATAGGCGTATGCGGAGTGGGTATGGGATCCCTGGCAGGAATGCTGGCAGCCGGGGGGAACACCGTTTCGGGTTCAGATTCTGCCATGTATCCACCGATGAATGAGAAATTACCCGCATGGGGTGTCACCATTTATGACGGCTATGATGCTGATAACGTGGGCCGCCCCAACCTGGTTATTATCGGCAATGCCATAAGCAGGGGAAACCCCGAGGTTGAGTACGTGCTTGACCACCGTATTGAATATATGTCAATGGCGCAGGCACTTTACCGGTTTTTTTTAAAAGACAAAGAGGTGGTGGCCGTATCCGGTACTCATGGTAAAACAACCACCACGGCATTGCTGGCCTGGATTCTTGACAGGGCAGGTCTTGATCCCTCCTTTTTCGTTGGTGGTGTAGCCGAAAATTATGATGCAAACTTCAGGCTGGGTGAAGGCAAATACTTCGTAATAGAGGGGGACGAGTACGACTCGGCTTTTTTTGAGAAGATACCGAAGTTTATCATGTACCGGCCCCGGCATTGTATACTGACATCACTGGAATTTGATCATGCGGACATATTTCGTGATATAGAAGAACTGGAATTGTGGTTCAGCCGCCTTCTCAGGCTGGTTCCATCAAACGGCACAGTGGTGTATTCATCGATATATCCCCATCTCAAACGGGTGATGGAAAACTGTTATTCACATTCGTACAGTTTTGGCACAACCGGATCAGACTATATCTATACTTTCACTAAAAACGGGAAGAATGATATCATTGAACTGAGGGGAAGGGGACTGGACAACCCCCTTCGAATATCTACAGGACTTTTCGGTGATTTCAATTATCAGAATATATCTGCAGCCGCCATCATGGCATTGCGCCTGGGGGTGCCGGAAGAGGTTATAGTTGAAGCCGTGGCATCCTTCAAAGGGGTACAGCGCCGTCAGCGGCTGCTGTACCAGTCCGATTACCTGCATATATACGAAGATTTTGCCCATCATCCTACGGCAATAAGACAAATGCTTGCCGCCGCAGCCTGCCGTTATCCTGATGCCGAGCTTGTGGCGGTGTATGAACCACGATCAGCCACCAGCCGTAGAAATACCTTTCAGGCAGTCCTGTGGGATGCCTTTGGGTCGGCCCACTCTGTGTATATTCGAGAACCTTCAATGCTTGAGAAAATACCCGGGGCAGAACGGATCGATATGAACGAGGTTGTTTCCCGGATCAAAGATTCTGGAAAACCCGCAGTACTCCTGCCTGATGGTGACGCCATAGTTAATGATATTGTGTCACTCATCAAGGATGATCCGCGTAAAGCAAGGGTAATCGTGATCATGTCAAACGGCGGTTTTGACGGTATCTTCAAGTCCATCGTTTCGGCTGTGGAAGACATATATGGCTGACTGCACGTCACATGAGATTCCGGCACTTTGGCCGGATGACAGCTTTGTCATGCCGCCGTGCTGCTGTGAGAATTTATTTTTGAGCTTTACCAATCGAAGGGTCAGCATAATAACAAAAAAAACTTGACTTTTCACCTTATGAATATCAATGTTTCTATATGGAGAAACATTGATATGAAAACCCTCAAAGAGCATGCAACAGCACAGATCTGGTGGTGGCCCGGCATACAATATCCGGGCGCTTGAGGCAGTGATAATGCAGGGATTACAAGGGGCCGCGGATAGAATAAACCGTGGCCTTTTTATTTGATAAACGGACAAAGTAAAAGGAGGACGTGATGCCGAAAGATTCAACGAAAATTCTGTTACCTGAAACCGCAATGCCCAGGAAGTGGTATAATATTCTGCCCGACCTGCCAAGACCGCTTAATCCTCCCGCTAACCCCCAGACCGGTGAACCGATGAAACCGGAAGAACTGGGAGCCATATTTCCAATGGGACTTATCGAGCAGGAGGTTAGCAGCCAGAATGAAGTGGATATACCGGAAGAAATACTTAATATTTACAGGCTGTGGCGTCCGTCTCCCCTGTTCAGGGCACGCAGGCTGGAAGAAGCTCTTGGTACCCCCGCAAAGATATACTATAAGTACGAAGGTGTTTCACCCGCGGGCAGTCATAAGCTGAACACCGCTGTGGCACAGGCCTATTACAACAAGAAAGAGGGAATCAACAAGCTGTCAACCGAGACCGGTGCAGGACAGTGGGGAAGTGCCCTTTCTCTTGCGTGTAATTTCTTCAACATGAAAGTACATGTGTACATGGTACGGGTCAGCTATGACCAGAAACCATACAGAAAATTCATGATGGAAACATGGGGTGGAACTGTTACCCCCAGCCCAAGTGAGCTTACAAACTCGGGCCGCGAGATTTTGAAAATTACGCCTGATAATCCCGGAAGCCTGGGCATCGCTATAAGCGAGGCTGTTGAAGAGGCTGCCACCAGTGATGATACAAACTATTCACTTGGAAGCGTGCTGAACCATGTATGTCTTCACCAGACAATAATCGGGGAAGAGACTAAAAAGCAGCTTGCCCTTGTAGACGATTATCCCGACGTGATAATCGGGTGCGCGGGTGGTGGATCAAACTTCGCCGGTATATCATTTCCTTTCGTGCGGGACAAGATAAACGGTAAAGACATCAAGATAGTGGCTGTGGAACCACTGGCGTGTCCAACACTTACAAAAGGCAAGTATGCCTATGATTACGGTGACGTGGCGAAGATGGCTCCCATTGTAGAGATGTTCACCCTGGGCCATACCTTTATTCCTCCGAAAATACATTCAGGTGGCCTGCGTTATCATGGCATGTCACCCATTGTAAGTTTATTGCACAAGGAGGGCATCATTGATGCCGAAGCATTACATCAGAATGAATGTTTCGAGGCTGCCATACTTTTCTCAAGAACTGAGGGCATCATACCCGCACCGGAGGCGTCACACGCCATCAAGGCGGCTATTAACGAGGCCATTACTGCCAGGGAAGAAGGAAAAGAGAAAACAATCGTGTTTAACCTGAGCGGTCACGGTCACTTTGATCTTTCATCCTACGACCTGTACCTTGCGCAAAACCTTGAGGATTATGAGTATCCGCAGGAACTTATCGAAAAAGCCCTGCAGGATTTGCCCGAGGTGAAGATGTAACAGGTTTCCATTCATAAATACCCAATTGGTATCATGCGGAGGCGCGGAGGAAGTGCACCAACTCTCCGTGCTCCCCGCGTTTCTGCGTGATACTGTTATGTATATGTACTGCCTGTGTACATCTGTGTGCTGCCTGCCCCCGGGTTAGTGTAAAAATTCATCTGGACATGGTCTTTTATGATGATATACTGCCTTCACCTTAAATGATTTCCGGAGGATTGCAGTGAATCGCGTTATTCTTGCAGCCATGCTTCTCACAGCTGTGCTGCTGCTGTTGCTCTGGCTGATCTTAAAGCCGGGAAGCAGGTTGGATTTCCCTTCCTATATACCAGGAACTGCACATGTGCTGTATGACGAATCCCATGAGAACGTATGGGGTATATGGGATACCGGGTACTTCGGTTATTCCACCTTTGCAAGTGCCCTTGTTGACCGGGGTGTTCCCGTTTCGTGCATTTCACGTCCACTACATGAAGTGCTGGCCCATGAAGAGACCTGGCATTATGAGAAAACAATACTTGTGTTGAGCGTGGCACGTTTTCAGCGTTACCTGCCGGATGAGATAACTGCCATGGTGAATTTTGTGGAAAACGGCGGGCTGCTTATGGTAATCGGTGAACATGAAAATATGTTTGAATCTTCAGATTTTCATAATCCCCTGTTGCAGAAATTCGGACTGAAGATAAACGATGATTTCGTGGGGAACACCATCGATCCGGACAGTATTCACAGAAACCAGGTTTCTGTTTTCAACCAGAAGTCATTCTCTTCATTGTTTGGCCTGGGGAATGTCATGCATATGCTGGCTGCCTCAATAGATTTCACCGGCAAGGGTGAACCGTTTGTGCTTCTGGAGGGGGAACGAGAGGGTAATGCAGTACCCATAGCGATGGGGGTTCGACGGGGAAGAGGGGCGGTGCTGGTGCTGGGGGACAGTGAGATGCTGTGGAACGCTGATGGGGTAATTGGCATCGGTGCCGGTGATAACATGGAATTTATGCTTTCATGCGTGGAGTGGCTGCTTGAATCAACAATGGTTAATGTGGAGCCCTCCGAGTCTAACCGTATATTGGAAAACAACGATACTGTTATACGTTTTGCCGGGGAAATATCGGGCACAGGCATCGATTCTTCTCCTTCGGGTCTTCAGAAATTTTTCTCCAGCCTTAACGGGTATTCAGAGATGAAAGGAAAAAACACTGAAGAGGTTAAAGCGAATGTTATTGTTGTGGCTGCACCGTTGAAGCCGTTAAAGAAGGAGGATTTTACAGGAAGGCGGCTGGTTCTTTTTACCGAATCATACATGGTACCGCAGAAGTTTACCGTGTGGGGACGCAGGCTTATTTCCATGGGGGCAGAAGGGGAGAATGAGGTATACAGGTCACTGGATGAAGAATACGGGATACGTGTTGAGCCATGTTTTTTGACAGACGGTGGAATTGAGGGGTCATACCTTGATTGCAGTGTTCCTTTTTCCGGAAAAAAATTATTGCTGCACAGGGCAGGGGCGCTGCATGTTGAAACCGGCAGGGTGTCACAAAATACCTTCGTATACAGGGCAATGCTTCCCGATAGCATATGGGGTGAAACTTCTCATCCCGGTATTGTGGTAAAGAATGAGGGGAGACCCCTGTACCAGTCGTCAGATATTTCAGCACCAGTTTTGATATATGCCGATGCAAACCTGCTTGTTATTGCCGACAGTGATATTATTGGCAATCAGAATGCCGGTACGGAAGGGTTTAATGCTGTTGTGAAACTGGTTGTAGACTGGATGGAAAAGGGAAACCTGGACATGCAAAAGCCCTGACATCATCAGGGCTTTTGTTATGAGCGGGTGATGGGAATCGAACCCACGTAGTCAGCTTGGAAGGCTGAAGTTCTGCCACTGAACTACACCCGCGTACTTGTTAAGCATTCTTTTCCATGCTGAAATTTTGTCAAGGATAAATTTCCACTTTCAGTTAACTATAATTTTACATACTTTTTTTTGTATAAATGTTTTAAATGTCATTTTTTTATTGAAATTTCCTTTAACTTTTAACAGTATACCATTAATGTGGATTGTTATGTAGAATGGCAATCGTGTTATTTGTTAAATACAATGGATAAAAGTATACTTGGTGCTGATATGCAAGAATTTATCTTAAACCTTGGTAAAAAAATACAGTATTACCGGAAACGCCATGGAATTACGCTGAAGCAGCTGGCAGAATCCATTGGCACTACTCCCAGTCTTATAAGCCAGATCGAAAGGGGGAAGGCTAACCCGTCTCTCAGCACCCTCAAGTCCATCGCCGATGTGTTTGATGTGCCGGTGGGGGTTATGTTCGAAAACAATGTACAGAAGCTTACCCAGTCGCCTATTATAAGGAAGAACACCCATAGAAAGGTAGTAACCCAGGGGAATGTTCATTACAGCCTGCTCAATCCGGGCTCAAAAGATATGGAAGTTATATTGATCGAGTTTCCCCCCGGGGCCTCAACAGGTGACATGATGTACCGGCATGAAGGGTATGAATGCGGCTACCTGCTGAAGGGTGAGCTGGTGGTTGAGATAGAAGACCAGCGTTACATAATGGAGCAGGGAGACAGCATACAGTTTGACAGCCCCAGGCATCACAAGATAATCAACGAGGGATCCACTACCGCGGTGACAGTCTGGGCCAACATGGTGCCCTGGATATTCATTAAGGAATAGATTTATCCCCTTTTCATCGCTTTCAATTGCCCTGCCACACCTGACACCTGATATCAATTATTGACCAGGAACGTGATGGTATGAACCGTAATTTATACGGTGTGTACCGTTGCGTTTTTTTATGCTTTTTTCCTTGACAATTATGTCTCATTGTGTGTAAATGTGGGGAATTGTGGGGATTCGTGAAGGTTTCTACCAAATTGTTTCACATGTGAGGCACATTTCAAATGTTTATGGGTGAATACCACCCGACGCTTGATGAGAAGGGACGCGTGGCCATTCCCATGAAGTTGCGAAAAGCGTTCGGTGAGAACTCGGTTATCAACAAGCTCATCATAACACATGGATTCGATAAGTGCGTGATGGCATACCGGGAAGAAGACTGGAAGGACTTCGTGGAAAACAAGCTGGTTAACCTTTCCCAGTCTGACCCGAAAAACCGAATGCGAATCCGGTTCCTGCTGGGCGGGGCATGTGAATGTGAACTGGACAAGCAGGGCAGGATCATCATACCAACGTACCTGAAGGATTACTCGGAGATGCAGAAGGATGTCATAATACTGGGACTGTACAACAGGATTGAAGTGTGGAGCAAGGAAGTCTATGAAGATTACCGGCCCGACGGTGAAGCCCTGAACCAGTTCGCCCAGGACCTTGGATTCTGATACCAGTACGTTAATTTTTAGTGAGGCAAAAGGCCCTTTTAATGAGACATAATACAGATGAACATCATTTTGCCCATACCCCCGTAATGCTTAACGAGGTGCTTTCGTTTTTGGAAAGCGTGGTTGAGGCCGATGATGTTGTAATTGTAGATTGCACCATGGGTGAGGGGGGACATGGATGGCACATACTTGAAAAATGGGAACATGTGCGATACATGGGATTTGAGCGGGACCCCGACGTGATAAAGGTGGCAGAAAAACGGCTGGCCCCATTCGGGGACAGGGTCACCTGCATAAATGATAATTTTAGAAACCTTGACATTCACCTTGCCGGCATGGAAGGTGGTGTATCGTTTATATTATACGATTTTGGTATTTCTTCTTTTCACTTCGACAAAAGCGGGCGGGGGTTCAGTATTAAACAGGATGAACCCCTTGACATGCGGCTTGATAAAACCATTAAAAGAAGCGCTGCCAGTATCGTAAATGAAGACTCAGAAAATGAGTTGACAGATATATTCTATGGCTATGGAGAAGAACGCTGGGCACGAAGAATTGCCCGGAACATTGTTAAGGCCCGTGAACAGGAGCCTGTACTGACAACCGAAGGGCTGGCGGGTATTGTGCTTGGATCAATACCCAGGCGTTTTCATGTGAAAAATATTCATCCTGCTACCAGGGTTTTCCAGGCATTGCGTATTGCTGTTAATGACGAATTGAATGCCATAGACGAGTCGCTTGTTAAGTCTATAGGCTTTATAAAGAGAGGTGGACGGATAACGGCCATCTCTTTTCATTCACTGGAAGACCGTATAGTGAAAAACCGTTTCAGACGCTGGTCAAAAGGATGCACCTGTGATGCCGAGCCCCTTCACTGTCAGTGTACGGGCAGGGCCCTTGTAAAGCTTTTAACGAAAAAGCCAATGGTGCCAGGTGAAGAAGAGATCAGGTCAAACCCCCGTTCACGCAGCGCGAAGCTTAGAACCTGTGAACGTGTGCATGAGGAAGGTGGAAGGTAATGGACAGGGACGACAGAAGTAACATCTTCAGGTATACCACCGTTGTCCTGGTGGTTATCGTGTTCGTGATAATGTACGTGTGGCAGAATATCGAGGTTATGCGTATGAAAATGAGCTATCGTGAAACCAGGTCGCAGGAAATTGAACTGATAAAGAAAAATGACAGGCTGCGTTACGAGATCAGCAAACTGAACAGGCTTGATGCCATACGGGAATATGCCGGGCGTAAAGGCCTGCGGCCTGTAAATGAAAAAGATATTACCATTTTGAAACTGGACGAAAAACGTGAACAGAAACAATGAACTGACATATAGTTCTTTTGATCTGCAGACCCTGCTTCATGGGATGGAGGGTGTTGAGTTATATAATGCTGATCGGGAAATACGTGTCAGCGGTATAGAGTATGATTCCAGGAAAGTTGAGGGTGACTCGCTTTTCGTGGCTATTGAGGGAATGGAAACTGACGGCCATAAATTTGTTGCCGGCGCGGTTGAGGCTGGTGCCAGCGCGGTTATGATCGCAGTAAGTCGTTTTGAAGAATTCAGTTACCTGGAAAAGAAGGGCGTTGGTATCGTAACAGCCGCTGATACAAGGGCGGCCCTTTCGGTGATCTCTTCAAGATTTTTCGGCGATCCATCACACAGCGTTCCCGTGATAGGAATTACGGGAACCAATGGTAAAACCACCATAACTTACATGCTTGAATCAATTTTAACGCGTGCCGGGTACAACCCGGGGGTTATAGGAACCATCAATTATCGCTGGTCTGGAAAGACAAAACAGGCTGCCAATACTACCCCTGAATCAAGAGACCTGCATCAATTGATGTCAGTGATGGTGCAGGATGAGGTGAACTGTATTATAATGGAAGTATCGTCACATGCCCTCTCGCTGAAACGGGCCGATGATATTGCCTTCGATTACGCGGTGTTCACAAACCTTACCCGGGATCACCTTGATTATCACCATGATTTTGATGATTACTTCGACGCGAAGATGCGCCTTTTCACACTGCTGGGGAAAAGTGCCAAGAAGAAAAAGGCAGCCTTTATCAACAGTGATGATCCTTATGGAAAACGTATTCTCAAAGATAAAGATGGATACTCATATAGAATGTACGGGTACGGTATCCAGTCAGAAACGGATTATGCCGTTTCTGCCCCATCGGTGCAGAGTTCCATTACGGGAAACAGCTTTCTTGTCCTGCGCCCATTTGAAAAGGAATTTCGACTGCAGATGGCTGGAAGGTTCAACATTTATAATTCTCTTGCGGCTATCGGGGTTACCCACGCGATGGGGTTGCCGGTGGGAGCAATAGTTGACGGCCTTTCACGCCTGAAGAAAGTTCCGGGACGTTTTGATGCTATCAATTCCCGTGGTGGGTTCTCCGTTGTAATTGATTACGCCCATACTGATGACGCACTTGACCAGCTTCTTCGATCGGTCAGGGCCCTTGAGCCCGCACGGGTAATAACCGTTTTTGGCTGCGGCGGCAACCGTGATACCACTAAAAGGCCGCTCATGGCCGCAGCCAGCGAAACACATTCAGACTGGACCATCATCACCAGCGACAATCCCAGGAAAGAAGATCCCGCGAAAATAATCGATGATATAGTAAAAGGCATGTCGGGTGATCGCTATGAGGTTATGGAAAACCGTGAAGAAGCCATAAAGCACGCGGTACACATGGCTGAAAAGAATGATATAATCGTGATTGCCGGTAAGGGACACGAAGATTACCAGATCATCGGCGATAAGAAAAGTCACTTCGATGATCGTGAAGTAGCACAGAAATATATAGCAGCCAGGGAGAATGTGTGAAAGTTCACGTGGAAACAACCATGGGAAGGATAGCTGCAGAAGCCGGCGGAAGGCTTGCCTGCGGCAACCCTGACACTCCTGTGAATACCATCACCACCGACAGCCGGCAGCTGGGTGAGAATAACTGCTTCATTCCAATAGTTGGCCAGCTGCATGATGGACATGTGTTCGTTGAACCCATGGTTAAAAAAGGTGAATGCGCGGGGTTTCTTACCCAGCGTGAAAGTGATGTGCCGCTGGCTGATGATGCCGGTGTTGCGGCAGTACTGTGTGATGATACACTGGCAGCCTATGGCAGGCTGGCGGCGTCAAGAAGAAATGCTTATAACCCGGTGGTTATCGGTGTTACCGGTACAAACGGCAAAACCACCACGAAAGAATGCCTGGCAGCCATGCTGCAATCCAGGTTTACATGCCTGAAGAATGAAAAAAATTATAACAATGAAATTGGTGTTCCTTTTACGTTGCTGCATCTTCAGCCTGATCATGAATACGCGGTTATCGAACTGGGGATGAATCATTCAGGTGAGATCCGAAGACTTTCGGTTATCGCAAAACCTGATTGCGCCATTATTACCAGCATTGGGGAAGGACACGTAGAATTTCTTGGTTCAACTGAAAACGTGGCTGCTGCCAAGGCAGAGGTGCTTGATGGCATGCCAGTGGATGGCACCCTGTTTCTGAACGGTGACACCCTGCATGCGGAGAAGATTGCGTCACGCGCGGCTGAGAAAGGAATCAGGATTATTACGTTCGGCCTGGGCAAGTCGGCCGATGTATACCCGGATTCATATTCACTTAAAGAGGACAGTTGCAGTATAGTTTTTCGGTCGGTTGAGCTTTCACTGCCGCTTTTCGGCCTGCACAATGTGTATAACCTGATCGCGGCAGCCGCGGCAGCGGAGTGGGCAGGGGTGAGTGCGGTTGAAATGGCAGCCGGGTTGAAAAATTTTCAGCCGGTTGACATGCGTAGCCGGATAATTCACGCGGATTGTACTATAATTGATGATACATATAATTCCAACCCACTGTCTTCACGATATGGACTCATGTCAATTCGAATGGTTTTTCCGGGAAGCAGGAAAATCGCGGTTTTTTCTGACATGAAAGAACTTGGTGAACAGTCTATAAGGATGCATATGGAAGTAGGCGGTGAAACCTTTAAAAATGATTTTGATATACTTTGCGTTTGGGGGGAAGACGCCCCCTATATAGCACAGGGTGCCGTACAGGCCGGAATGGCACCTGAAAATGCACTGGTGTTTGAAACAAAACAGCTTCTCATCGAATATCTCAGAAAGACCTGTTCCGGCAATGACGTAGTGCTGGTTAAAGGATCCCGATCAATGAAAATGGAGGAGGTGGTGAACCAGCTGGTTCATTAAACACTATGTTCTATCATTTTTTGTTACCATTACAGGAGTACCTTTCATTTCTGCGGATTTTTCAGTATATAACATTCCGCTCGGCCTATGCTGCCCTCACGTCGCTGGTTATTGTGCTTCTTATGGGAAACATCGTAATTCGATGGCTGCAGCACCTGAAATTCAGTGAAGAGATAAGGGAGCTTGGCCCCTCCTCGCATAAGTCAAAAGCAGGTACCCCTACGATGGGTGGTGTGCTTATCCTTGGTGCGGTGCTGGTATCCATACTGCTGTGGGGGAATTTTAACAATCATTACCTGCTGATACTGATTGGTATAACCGTGGTGCTGGGATTGCTGGGATTCGCGGATGATTATATTAAGTCAATATTAAAGAAGAAAGAAGGTGTATCGCCAAGGATTAAATTGTTTTTACAGATTTGCGCATCAGTGGCTGCCGCAGCTATTGTGTACGCGTGGCCTTCCAACCCGTCAGAGGCAACAACGCTGTATATTCCTTTTGTGAACCGTGCAATAATAGATCTGCAGTGGGTTTGGATCGTCTTTGCCTCCATCGTAATTGTTGGTAGTTCTAACGCGGTAAACCTTACCGATGGACTTGACGGACTGGCCATAGGTACGGTTACAAGCGTTGCCGTTGTTCTTGGAATTATGACCTATCTTACCGGTCACAGCAGGATATCAGATTACCTGCTCATTCCCTATATTCCCGCCGCGGCCGAGTTAACAGTTTTCATGGCAGCCCTGATCGGGGCTTCACTTGGTTTTCTATGGTTTAACTCGAATCCGGCAACCGTATTTATGGGAGATACCGGTTCACTGGCCCTTGGGGGTATAGTGGGAGCCGTGGCTATAATGATCAAAAAGGAAATTTTTCTCGTCATCGTGGGGGGTATCTTTGTTGTAGAAGCCCTGTCGGTTATAATACAGGTGTTCTACTTCAAGCTTACCGGCAAGAGAGTATTCAAGATGGCTCCCATTCATCATCATTTCGAGCTTTCAGGGTGGCCCGAACAGAAGGTAGTGGTTCGAATGTGGATTATTGGTATTATACTGGCAATAATGGGATTGAGTTCATTAAAGATATTGTAAATATTATGAATAATGGAATAGATAAAAAAACAAAAATTCTCGTTGTAGGACTGGGCTTCAGAAGCGGTCTTGCCGCCTGTAATTTTCTCGCCGAGCGGGATTACAGTGTTTCTGTATGTGATCAGAAAGAAGCAAAACTTCTAAGCGGGATTATTGAAAAGCTTGACGGGCGGGTTAACCTGGTTACCGGAAGCCAGGATCCTCCCCTGCTTGATGAAGGATTTGACCTGGTGGTGTTGAGTCCCGGCGTTCCGGTTGCTATTGACCTGGTGCAGGCCGCATTGAAAAGGGGCATCCCGGTTATTTCCGAAATCGAACTTGCCTATCGTTTCATGAAGGGCGGCATAATCGCCATAACTGGTACCGATGGCAAGTCAACTACCACCATGCTGGCGGCCCATATATGCAGGCAGCTGGGATTCAAGTCTGCCCCGGCCGGAAACATCGGGATACCATTGATCTCGCTTGTTGACAGAACAAGGGAGGATTTCATCTCGGTAGTGGAATTATCCTCTTTTCAGCTGGAGACCATACATGATTTCAGGCCTGATGTAGGGGTACTTATGAACGTCACCCCTGATCACCTGGACAGGTATCGCGGCATGGAAGAGTATTTTAATGCCAAGATGAATATCAGCAGAAATCAGACAGAAGAGGATTTCTTTATCGTAAACGGAGACGACCTTTTCATACGGGAGCATATTGGAGCGGTTTCACCCCGTCTTCTGAGGTTTTCCCTTGAAGATGAAACCGCAGACGCTTACTGGGACGGTCAGTATATATTTATCCGTGACGGCGCTGGCAGAACCATGGTGTGCGATACAACGAAAATTAACCTTATCGGGGTGCATAATATTCAGAATACCATGGCGGCAGTTCTTGCGGTTATGATGTACCTTAAAAAGAAAAATGTTGCGGTCGCCCCTGACATGATCGCCGAGGCATGCTACTCCTTTCATGGGTTGCCCCACAGGATGGAACCGGTAACCACTATTAAGGAACGCCAGTTCATTAATGACTCAAAGGCAACCACGGTTGGTTCGGTGCAAATGGCACTGCGCAGTGTAAAGGAAAAATGCGTTCTCATTTTGGGCGGCCAGACCAAGGGTGATGATTATTCAAGGTTGATCAGCGATATCGAGAAACGGGTACGAACCCTTGTGCTTATTGGTGAATCTTCAAATGAATTTTTAAAAACATTCAGCAAATTCAACCCGGTTCTGGCAACTACAATGGAAGACGCGGTTCAAAAAGCATTCCAGCACAGCAAAGAGGGAGATGACATTCTTTTGTCACCCGGATGTGCTTCCTTCGATATGTTTGAAAGCTTTGAACACCGTGGTGAGAATTTTAAAAAAGCGGTAGAATCACTGGAGAGAGGAAACCAGTAGTGGATCTTAAGTCTGTCATAGATACCCGGCGAAGGGGTGAAGCGGACATAGTGTTGTTCGTGGTTGTGTTCATACTTGCAGGTATGGGTATTGCCATGAGCTATAGTGCCAGTGCACTCTTTGCCGAGAATACCTTCGGTGACAACTTCTATTTTCTCAAGCGCCAGCTGGTCTGGTGTATCGCAGGGTTCCTGGTCTTCCTGGTTGTACAGGAGATCGATTACAGGAAGTACCTTCCATGGACCCGGTTGATGCTGTTGATTTCGCTGGTACTCCTGGTTATGGTATTAATTCCCGGGTTTGGCAAAAATATTAAGGGTTCGATGCGCTGGATAGGACTGGGACCAATAAGTATGCAGCCATCTGAATTCGTTAAGATCGCACTGGTTATTTACCTTGCAAAGGTATTCTCATATGAAAAGCCCGGGTTTGGCACCAATGTTATCCAGTTGCTGATCCCCATGATGATAGTGGGAGTCTTTTTCATACTTATCATGCTGCAGCCTGATTTCGGCACTGCCATGGATATTCTGCTGGTTGCGGTTGCCATATTATTCGTTTCAGGGTTTTCGCCAATCTCGATGCTGATGCTTCTTATTGTCAGTATACCCATGTTTTACCTGCTTATATACCAGGTGGATTACCGGCGTGACAGGATCATCGCCTTTCTCGATCCATGGAAAGACAGGTTTGGTTCAGGATATCATATTATACAATCATTTATAGCGTTCAAAAAAGGCGGACTTCTTGGAGTTGGGCTGGGATATGGCACGCAAAAGCTAAAAAGACTGCCTGAACCCCATACTGATTTTATTTACGCGGTAATTGCCGAAGAAACAGGACTTATCGGAACAGCCTTTGTTGTTCTTCTATTCTGTGTATTGTTTTACCTTGGGGTAAACATAGCCATGCGGGCACCTGATGAATTCGGCAGGCTGCTCGCCGTGGGGTTGACCCTGCTTATCGTAGTGCAGGCGTTTATCAACATTGGAGTAGTTACCGGTACTTTACCCACTACGGGAATACCCCTTCCCTTTATCAGCTATGGTGGTTCATCACTAATGGCCAACATGATCGCGGTTGGCATACTCCTGAACATTTCCCGTTACCGGGAAGTGGTACAGGAAGACTTAAAGTTCTCAGAAGAGGTATGGTAATGAAGAATAACACGGTGCTCATAATCGGTGGCGGCACTGGCGGACATATAACACCTGGAATCGCCCTCTACGAGGCCTTCAGGGAAGAGGGTATACCTGCACTATTCCTGACCGGTAAGGCTGATGCACGGTTCAGTTCTATCAGTGACATACATGAGGATGACCTGCGGTTTTACGGGGCCCCCGCGTTATTTAGCAGCATCCTTTCGTTACCGTCATTCATGATACGTTTTACCTGGGCCATATTCAAAGCCTTTCGAATGATAAGGAAGGATGATATACAGGCGGTTATTGGAATGGGGGGATATGTTTCAGCCCCCGCCCTTATTGCGGCTAAACTGGCAAAGATATCAATATATCTCTGCGAGCAGAATTCAGTGCCCGGCAAGGTAACGGTTAAATTGTCCCCATACGCCACGAAGATATTCGCCACATTTGACGCAAGCACTACATATTTTCCCGAGCAGGTGCGGGACAGGATATTGATTACCGGTAATCCCATTCGCAAAAAGATACTTGTACCTGTGAATCGGGATGCGGCAAGAAGAAAGTACAACCTGCAGCATTGCGGCAGTATTATACTGGTAATTGGCGGCAGCCAGGGGGCGCTGACATTAAATAATCTCATGCTTGACCTGGTAAAAAAATACCCGGAAGAATTCAGGGATGTGGGTATTATCTGGAGTACCGGTGATTATTCTTACCGAAAGTTCAAAGATGCTCTTAATGAAAAAAATATAAATATTTCAATATACATGTCCCCCTACATCAATGACGTTGAATACGCGTATGCGGCAGCGGATGTGGCCATCAGCAGGGCTGGCGCAGGGGTGATGATGGAGCTGGCAGCAGCGGGTATACCTTCAATATTGATACCCTTTCCCTACGCGGCAATGGATCATCAGAAAAAGAACGCCATGGAATTTGCCGCAAAAGGGGCGGCAAAAATGATAGAAAATGAAGACGCGGTTGCGGACAAAACGGGAACCGTGCTTTTTGAATTGCTTCAAAACCGTACGATGCGTCAAAGGATGAGCGCACGTGCACGAACAGCGGCACAGGTTGACGGGGCGCAGAAGATAGTAAAAGAAATTATGGCATTAAAACAGTAAACCGGAAGAGGTAAGAGCGTTGTTTAGAAAATCGAAAAAAATGCATTTCATCGGGATCGGCGGCATCGGTATGTCAGGTATTGCCGAGATCCTTATAAACCTTGGATATGATGTATCCGGGTCTGATCTCAGGGAATCCGAACAGACAAGAAGGCTCAGCCAGATGGGGGCCACAATATATATCGGGCATTTTTCGTCCAACATACATGATTATCACGTGGTGGTAACCTCAAGTGCCATTCCGCAGAATAACCCTGAGATCATAGAAGCGGTGAACAGGAGAATACCAATTATTCATCGTTCAGAAATGCTTGCCGAGATAGTCAGGCTGAAGCACGGGATCGGCGTTGCCGGAACACATGGCAAAACTACCACCTCGTCACTGCTGGCGTATGTACTGGTTCATGGCGGTTTCAACCCCACCTCTGTTATCGGGGGAAAAGTGTTGAATTTCGGTTCAAACGCCCAGGTTGGAGAAGGGGAATATATAGTATTTGAGGCAGATGAATCTGACGGTTCATTTTTGAAGCTGCTTCCCACCATCGGGATAGTTACAAATATTGACGCGGATCATCTTGATCATTACAAGTATTTTGAAGGACTCAAGGATGCTTTTTTAACATACATGAACAATATACCCTTTTATGGATATTCAGTGGTCTGCGTGGATGATCACAGTATTGTAGAGTTGCTTCCACGCCTTGAGCGGCCGTATGTTACCTACGGGCTCTCTTCATCGGCAGACTTCAGGGCAGAAAACCTTCGGGTTGAAAATGGGGTTATGGGATATACCTGTTATTACCGGGATGAAAAACTCGGAGAGATAAACCTGAAACTCCTGGGAGAACATAATGTCGTCAATTCTCTGTCAGTGGTGGCGGTGGCAATGGAACTGGGGCTGTCATTTCCCGTAATCGCGGAGGGTATCGCGGACTTCAAAGGTGTGGGACGACGGCTTGAACATATAGGTGAGATCAACGGCATTACCGTCATCGATGATTACGGTCATCATCCCACAGAAGTAAAGGCTACCATAGCGGCACTCAAAAGCCTCGACCGAAGGCTGGTTGTTGTGTTTCAGCCGCACAGGTATTCGCGGACAAAGCTTTTGTCCGATGAGTTTGGACAGGCATTTTCAATGGCAGACGTAGTAATGCTTACCGAGATTTATGCTGCCGGTGAAGAACCGGTAGAAGGAGTGAACTCTGAATTATTAAAGGACGCCATCTACCGGCATGATGAAAGGGAAGTTGAGATTATCTCAAGTTTTGATGATATCCCCGGTAAAGTTGCCTCTGTTGTACAGGAAGGTGACATAGTGCTGACTCTCGGGGCGGGAGATATTTATAAGGCTGGTCCCATGATACTTGAATCACTGGCTGGCACATACGGTAATAAGTGAATATGAAAAAAATGAGCACACATACGGCTGTAACAGGAATCGCCATACTATTGTGCATGGCAATTTCAGTATTTGATGTACAATCAGTATACGCGGTTGGTAATGTTGTGCGGGTGAAAACTATTGATTTCAGAGGATTGAATTACCTGTCAAAATATGAAATAATACGGGACGTACCTGTTAAGCTTGAAGAAGACTCGATAATTGTGGATGTGGATGCCCTGGAAACTGTACTTTCCACGTCAAGGATGATAAAGTCTTTCAGGGTGGTTGAGAAAGATGGCAAACTCGTGGTATTCGTGGTGGAAAACAAGCCGGCATTCCTGGTTGCCCTCAAAAAGGGTTCACGACTTGTCCCATTTGAACTGGATGATGCTCTGAATATTCTTTCGGCAGGAACTGTACATGCCGATGACATTCCACTTGTGGTGGTATCGGAAAAGGACATTATACAGAGCAGGTTTTCTGAGAGAATTTTACGGGTTTTCCAGATAATCCGTTACCTGAGATCAAACGAAGTGCCGCTTTTAAGAGAAATCACGGAGATTGACTGTACTCATATGAATTTTATACAGGTAAAAGTTAATGGCAGGAGAACTGTATTCACCTGTCATTCAAAAACTAAGCATTTTATGACGATAAATTATATACTGGGACATCTGGACAGTAAGGGCTCATATCCGGACAAGATACTTGTAGATGACAGGATGGCCGCATCGTGGTGAAAACAGTGAAGGAGAAGAGCAATGGAACAGGTTGTTGTCGGTCTTGATATAGGGACCACTAAAACTTGCGCCGTTATCGGTTATTTGAACGAGAACGGGCAGATTGAAATTGCCGGGGTGGGAATCGCTCCTTCCCGCGGCCTGAAAAACGGTATCATAGTAAACATTGACAACACCGTGACCTCCATTGTCAAGTCCATAGAGGATGCCGAGCTCATGGCCGGATGCGAGGTGAGTTCCGTGTTCGTGGGGGTTACCGGGCAGCATGTAAAGGGTGAGAATTCACGGGGAGTAGTGGCGGTAGCAAACCGGAACCGAACCATAACACCAATCGAGATCAAACGTGTTATCGAAGCGGCCCAGGCGGTTGTCATACCCATGGATCGGGAAATAATTCATGTTCTTTCAAAAGAATTTTCTGTAGATGATCAAACCGGCATAAAAGATCCTATCGGGATGAGCGGTGTCAGGCTTGAAGCCGAGGTGCACATCATTACCGGTTCAAGCACAAGCATACAGAATTTGCTAAAGTCGGTGAACAAGGCCGGGTTTCACTGTGGTGATATGATATTTTCACCGCTGGCATCAAGCGAAGCAACCCTGAGCAGGGATGAGCGCGACCTGGGTGTGGCACTGGTTGATATCGGCGGGGGAACAACGGATGTGATCGTATACGTGGAGGGTGGGGTGTCCTACTCTTCGGTATTATCAATAGGGGGTATCCATGTGACAAACGATATCTCCATCGGGTTGAGAACCCCCCTTGATTCGGCTGAAGTAATAAAGAAGAAATACGGGTGCGGGGTTGTTGATCTTATCGATGCGTCAGAAACTATTGAGGTGCCGTCGGTGGGGGGAAGGGCCCCGAGAAGACTGTTCCGGCAGGAGCTGGCACAGATTATCGAGCCCCGCATGATAGAGATCATGGAGATGGTAGACCAGGAACTTCTGCGAAGCGGCAAGAAGGACATCCTGGCTGCAGGTATAGTACTCACGGGGGGAGGCAGTATGATGGAAGGTGCTGTTGATGCTGCCGAGCGCGTGTTTAATATGCCCGTGCGGGTAGGGGTGCCCGTTGAGGTTTCAGGACTGAAAGACGTGGTATCAACACCACTGTATTCTAATGGTGTTGGCCTTCTCAAGTACGGGATCAGGATGAGCCAGTTCAGAAGTAAGAAGTCACGGCCGGGAAAGGGAAGTCTTAATTCCCTGAAAGATAAATTCAAACGATTCTTTGAAGAATATTTATAAACAGTAACGCGTCAGGAAGGGCGCACGAAACTAACGATTAATGAGACATAATAACTTAAGGAGGAAGGGATGTTTAAACTCGAGGAAGAAAAACCATTGAACACGGTCATTAAGGTAGTTGGAGTTGGTGGTGCTGGTACGAACGCGGTAAACAGGATGATCGCCACGGGGATGGAAGGCATCGAGTTTATCGTGATGAACACGGATGCACAACAGCTCAGGGCTTCGCTTGCGCAAAACAAGATACAGATTGGCAACAAGCTTACCCGCGGTCTGGGTGCAGGTGCCGAGCCGCAGGTTGGCCGGGAAGCAGCCGAGGAGGACAGGGACAAGATCCATAAGGCCCTGAAAGGGGCGGACATGGTTTTTGTAACTGCCGGTATGGGGGGCGGCACCGGTACCGGGGCGGCACCAGTTGTGGCCGAGATCGCCAAGGAGCATAACTGTCTCGTGGTGGGCGTGGTTACCAAGCCATTCAAGGTTGAGGGTAAGCGCCGGGGACAGCATGCTGAAGAGGGCATAAAGGCATTGAAGGAGAAGGTTGATACCATGATCACCATTCCAAACGATCTCCTTCTGAAGATCATTGACCGGAAGACTCCCATCGAGGATGCCTTTAAACTGGCTGATGATATTTTACGACAGGGTGTACAGGGAATTGCTGACATCATAATGGTGACAGGACTTGTCAACGTGGACTTTGCCGATGTTCGTA
>CAZVRB010000054.1:0-25175 GCA_964629365.1 uncultured Leptospiraceae bacterium | reverse complement strand
GAAGAAGATTATCACCAGTTCCCATACACCTGGCATTCCCATATGTTTCCTCCTGTAGGTGATATGTGCTGTACACTATTTACCTGCGATAAATTTTGTCAAATTAAATTCAACTATATAAATTATATATTTAATATCAGGGGTTGTCAATTGGCAGCAGAAAAACGAATTACTTTTTCTTCAGGATCTTCGAAGAATTTAGCGTTTGACATCTCTTTCTCTATCTTCCGCTTGCTTTTCTTGATGGAAAGAACCGTTCCGGGATATACCTTGTCATTTATGGTTATAGTTGGATCGCGTTCAAGTTTATATTTCTCTTCTATTGCCTCTCTCTGCTGAAGCATAACCTTAAGCCCTTTATTTCCTTCTGAAAGTTCTTTTAGCAGGATCAGGCAGTTTTTTTTCTTAACAGGTGGTAGTATAGATATAAATTCTTTCGGATTTTTAAACACCTCTTCACCGAAACTGTTCTTTATCTTTTTTAATGTTTCATCAACTTCTGCCTTTGATTTTTCAAGATCTTTTCGAAGCACCGCAAGTTCCCTTTCAACAAAAAGACTTCTGCCGGTTGTAAGATCAGTTATGGTTTCCTGGGGTGAACCTGCCACGTTTACTTTTATCTCATGCCTTGCAATAGTTTCACCTCCGATAATCTTCCCGTGCTTGGCGGTTACATGTATGGCATCGTTTGCTATTACCCTGCTGTTAATAATTGAATCTTCTGCCTCTATGAGATCAACCGCTTCAACTTTAGCATTTATAATATACTTGGTATGTACTGAACCACCTGATAGTATTACACAATCTCCCTTTCCACCAATACCAAGGTGTACTGTAATATCACCATCAGCTTCCAGGAATGCGTCATCAACATTCTTCTCTACCACGATGTCACCTTTGGCTTTAACGGAAAACCCCGGAAGAATTGAACCCATTATATGCACTGAACCGTTGAAGTCAATATTTCCTGTCTCGTAATCCACATGTCCTTTTATCACTGCTATTGGTAAAACTGATATTTTCCGGTTATCAACATCAAGACATCCATCAATAGCCGAAACATATATCATTTCATCACTATCAGACGGAACTATATTTTTGCCAAGCTGGTAGCCATTTTTTTCAACTATCTCCGCGGGGGCGGGATCTCCGAATATATCATACCCATCTTCAGGTTTTTGCTCAGGTACCTTTTGTAATATCTCCTGGCTTTTACTTACTTCAATTATGGAACCAACTTCTTTGAAATCTATTCTACCATCTTCAAGTAACTTACCCGCTTTTTTCTGAAGTTCTAACAGCGGAAGATAATACTCCTTGTATCCATTAACAGGATCCTTGCCCTTCCCAACCAAAATTCTGTGCAGAACTGGTTTTTCAAGGTTTACCTGCTGAAGCTCCTGTTCTATTTCATCCTTGTCACGGACTGCCACAATATTTCTGCCCATCAGTTCATCTTCAATATCCTTGTAAGAAGGTATTTTCATGAACTTGGTGGGAAATACGATGAAATACGCTTTAACCTTGTTTTTACTGACCTGCAGGGCTGGTTTAAGTTTTATCCTGGAGGTCTGCCTGTCAAATATTACAAAACCGTAACCAGAGGCACGATAACATCCGGCGAATTCATCGTAATGAATTCCTTCACCTGCCTTGAATGGCTTGAACTTCTCAGTTTTGTTATAAGTATATCCACTATCAAGGTTGTACTTAACATCTGACGCATCATCTACGTCAACCACCCTGGCAACAATCTCGTCTCTCATCACAAAGTTATACGGTGACGACAAAACTACCGATTTTTCACCGGTTTCTTCGCTAGTCTTTTCTACAAACATCCTGTTAACGTTGGGATCAAAATAGAATATTGTTATTTTCATCGTGCCTTATCGCAATCGTTTCATTGTCACTTCACTAGTATTAATATCGTCACCTTCCTGCTTTACATTATAGTTAATTCTTGTCCTTTGCATTAGTATATAGAACAGTATAATTTAGATGTTCATAATTATTATATCACTATTCTTGAGATTTTTTAAAAAAGTAAATATATTATCATTTAAAAAAACATTAAAAAGAATCTTTCATTTCTGACATTTTTTAATCGATAATGTAATATATTGATTTGTGCGTGTATATCATATATATTATTCTATATAAAACATCTATACATGAACTATTAAAATATGACTATTAACCTTAATTACTAATGGATATCCTTGATATCCAAAAAGAGGAGAAGTCTTAAGAATAATGAAAAACGAAAATGCCCGGCTTGAAGAAATAATACGATTAAGTTCTGAACTGAATACAATACAAGACCTTGATCTTCTGCTGGAAAGAATATTATATGAATCCCGAATGGTGGTAAACGCGGATGCCGGTACATTATTCATTCGTGATGGTGATGAACTGCATTTCAGTCACGCTCAAAATGATACGCTTCAACGCAAACTTCCCCCGGGGCGAAAACTCATATACACTACTTTCAAGATGAAGATTAACCGTGAATCCATATCCGGATACGTGGCATCAACCGGTGACGTACTGAATATTCCCGATGTATACCAGATCAGCGAAGATGCCCCATACGGCTTTGATTCTACCTACGATGATATTTCTCATTACACAACCCGTTCAATGCTTACTGTCCCCATGAAAACAACAACCGGTGATATTATTGGTGTATTGCAGATAATCAACGCCAAGGATGAGAATGGCAATATTGTTGCCTTTGACAGTGATGACGAACCTTACATCATCCATTTTGCCAACAATGCAAGTATTGTGCTGCAACGGGCAAGAATGACAAGGGCACTCCTGCTGCGAATGATCAGCATGGCAGAACTGAGAGATCCCAAAGAGACCGGCCCTCATGTAAACAGGGTTGCATCATACGCGGTTGAACTATATGAGCGATGGGCCTATCACCTGGATATACCCAAGGACGAGATAGACAGGAACAGGGACACACTTAGAATGGCAGCCATGCTTCACGATGTGGGCAAGGTTGCCATTTCTGATCTCATTTTGAAAAAACCGGCCAAATTTACCAATGAAGAATATGAGATTATAAAAGGACACACATACCTGGGGGCCAGGCTTTTTACCGATAAACAATCTGAATTTGACGATATTGCCTCTGTTGTAGCATTGCGCCATCATGAAAACTGGGATGGAACCGGATATCCCGGCCATGTTGATGTGGTCACTGGAAAACCGTTGGAAAAAACGAAAGATGGCGATAAGGCACTTCCCCTTAAAGGTGAAGAAATCCCGATTTTCGGAAGGGTTGTCGCCCTTGCGGATGTATATGATGCCCTTATATCCAGGCGGGTATACAAGGAACCCTGGGGTGAAGAACAGGTATTTCAAGAGATTAAAGACCTCTCTGGTAAAAAATTCGATCCCGACCTTGTAGAAGTATTTTTTGAATGTACTGATATTATAAATTCAATACGCGCAAGATACCCGGACACTGAATAAGTATTGATTATGTACAAACTATTTTCAAAAATCCTTCTACCCTTTTTTATCGCACTACTTTTATTTCCACTACTCTCATGTGTATCTTCACAGATTACATACTCACAGAAGGACAGTTTCAGCGATATAATGAGTAACGCATACAAAAGCATGGATAGCATTGATGGTTCCCTCACTTACCAGGTTTTCTTTTCAATAAAGAAAAAAGAGCAATGTATTAAGACATCAGTTCTTTCAGATATAAAAGATGATACCACCCATCCTCTTCGCACCGCATATATAGTTGAAAAGATAATCAATGTAACACCATTTACTACATCGAAAAACCGCAAGCTGGAGTACTCTTCCCTTGCCCGCAATTACAGCAGCAACTGGGATATATCGAGGGAAATCAGAATATGTGGAAATAATACCGATCCCATAAAAACACTTTCACCGGGGTGGTATCGTATCAGGTTTTCCGCATTCACTGAACGTGCCTATTCCACTACAATCACCATACATTCAAACAACGGCATACGCTTCAACAACTCACTACCTCCAGGCTATCAATAATTTTTTTATGACAAAAAACATTCCGTGATATAAATTAATAACAGATCTTACTATTATGGTAAAATTTCATGTCTGCAACTGAATACGACTACATAGAATCAGAAGACCTTTACGAGATGGCACTGGCCTGGATAGAACAGGGGAAGCTTGACGAGGCAAAGTCGTGCATTGAAAAATCCATAGATCTGAATCCAAATTTCATATATGCCTACGTTACCCTTGCGGAAGTTCTTGCCATGAAGAAACAGTACGGCAACGCGGTTCAGGTCTTAAAAAAGGCATCAAAACGCGATCCGGAATTTCACCGCCTGAACTACATAATGGCAAAATACGCCTATCGGGGAGGTGATATCCCCTCTGCCAAAAGATATATTGACATGGCCATTGAAATATCTCCCGAGCCCTTATATCTTCGGGTGAGAAATGTTATTATTCGCGGTTAGTTAGAATTTCATCCTGCCACTTCTTAACTATACTATTGATTGACAAAATCATATACTGTTTTTAATATAACATTAACTTTTCACGTGGAGATATTTTTACATGGCCCCCAAACTCAGGCAAAAAAGACGTGACGGACTTAAAAGGCAGGCCCAGCTAATGGATGTTGCAATGGAAATTTTCGCGGAGAAAGGATACCACTCCACCTCCGTTGAAGACATTGTCACTACTGCCGGTGTGGCCAAGGGTACCTTCTATCTTCATTTTGAAGGGAAAAAGGATGTTCTTGACAGGATTATTGAATCATATTTTTCCATGCTGTACGAGTCACTCAAGGTTCTTGACATCTCGGTTCCCCGCCCCGTTGAAGAAATGAAGGAAACCTACATGAACGTCAGCAGGGCACTCATCGCTGATACCAGGATGAAACAGTTTGTTCGACTACTTCTCAGCGAAATGATGGGACTGGACAGGGGACTCACCTACCGTATCAATGACTTCTTCAACAAAATCGTACAGATGTCTACAGGCTACATGCGCAAGGCTCAGGACGAAAACAGGATCATATCTACCATTGACACGGTGATGATATCACATGGCATTATTGGTTCGGTAAAAGAACTTCTCTACCAGTGGGCCGTAATTGACGAAAACATTGATCTTGAACGGGCCATAAGCGACCTGGTTGACGTGTATTTTCGTGGTATGATCTTGGAATAACTTGTCTTGTGTATAATAATTTTACATTTTATTAACAATTCCCCCATTTATAATAATTGACACGCACAATTTGTGTAAGTTAATATGTATTGTCTGTTGTATTTAATTACACAGTTTAAATTTCCGGAGGTTTTTCATGAAAAAGTCTGTATTATGTTTAATTCTGTCATTACTTGTGATATTCGTTGCCGGCGAAGTTTTTGCTAAAGGGGGCATCGGGATCAAGGGTGGCTACGTCAATGTACGTGCCGATCTTGAAGATGAGTACGAATTCGATGACACATGGAATTTTGGTGTGTACTTCGACGTTGGCACATTCCTGTTCAGGTCACTTCGCTTCAAACCCGGATTTGACTATTACAAGCTTGAGAATGAAGATACTGAAATTGAGATTGATGTCTATGGTATTCATCTTGACTGGTACTGGTATTTTATGGACCGAAAAGCTATAGCTCCATTCCTCGGATTCGGACCAACACTTAATTACTACGAGGGTGATCGTGGAGGTACTGATGAAGAAGAAGATTCAGATGCTGGTCTTGAAGGGTTTGCAGGTCTTGATTTTGCTATAACCGGCCCAATGTGGCTCACCGTTGAATTTCGTTACGCGTGGCTTGATATCGCTCAGCAGAATGATGAATCTGTTATGAAGTTTAACGTGGGGATCATGTACTATTTCTAATCTGTCATTACAGATACAAAAAAAGGTGAGTGATAAATACACTCACCTTTTTTTTACCTTATTAAATAAATTCCCCTACTTTCTTGCCCTGTCAAAATCCGTTCTGGTAAAAAGAGATATCACCTCGATTCCCAGCTTCTCAATGTTTTCACGTCCACCCTCTTCACGATCAATAAGCACGGCTGCTTTTACCACATCAAGACCTGACTCCCGCAACCGCTCGATTGCGGTAATGGTTGAACCGCCGGTGGTGATAACATCGTCGATAGCGATTACTTTCTTTACGCCTTCAAGACTTCCTTCTATCCATTTCTGTGTACCGTGTTTCTTCCCTTCCTTTCGAACGATCAAAGGGTTGAGTGCCCTTCTGTTCTGATAGCCTTCAAGGGTGGTTACCAGTGATATGGGGTCAGCTCCCAGTGTAAGTCCACCAAGTGCGTCTGCCTCTACGTCCCTTATGGCATCAAACATCACCTTCCCCACCAGGAATAGTCCTTCTGGGTCAAGTGTTGTTGCCTTGCAGTCAAAATAATATGGACTCTGTTTTCCCGATACCAGAGTAAAGGGAGGATCGTCCCTGTATACAAAGGATTGTGTGAATAGTTTCTGAAATAATTGTTCACGAAAATTGTTGGTCATTACGTGTTCTCCTTGTTGTTATATTTCCATGGCCAGAGCCTGTGAAGCCTGTCACGTATTGCCCTGTCACCACCTTCATCACCCGGACGGTAAAATACCGTGCTTCTTAGCTCATCAGGAAGGTATTGTTCATCTACAAAATGTCCTTCGAAGTCATGTGGGTATTTATACCCTTTTCCATATCCCATATTTTTCATGAGTCCCGTGGGGGCGTTTCGAATATGCAGTGGTATCTCATAGGCCGTATCCGCTGCCACCTGCTTTGCTTTCTTTATGGCAAGATAGGAGGCGTTGCTTTTAGGTGCCGCGGCAAGGAAGGTGGCACATTGCGAAAGTATTATTTCTGCCTCGGGCATGCCGATATTTTTTACCGCGTTAAAGGTAGTCATTGCCATTGTTATGGCATTTACCGCGGCGTTACCCACGTCTTCGGATGCAAATATCACCATTCTGCGGGCAATAAACACCGGATCTTCACCTGCTACCAGCATTTTTGCCATATAGTATACTGCAGCGTCAGGGTCAGAGCCTCTCATTGACTTAATGAAGGCTGATATCGTATCATAATGCCTGTCACCAGCCCTGTCATATGCGATGGTACTTTCCTTGTAGGCTTCCATCAATACAGGCTCGCTGATGGTTTTACCATCAGCCATAAAGATAGCCGTTTCCAGTATATTCAAAAGCCTTCTTGCGTCTCCCATGGCAAACTGTACGAGCTTATCTTTTACCCCATCCTGAAAGGTAATATTTTCGTCTTTAAGTTCATCATCATGTGCAAGGGCATTTTTGAGTACCGCCATGAGGTCTTCCTCAGTTAGAGGATGCAGGCGGACAACACGGGTTCGGGAAAGCAGTGGGCTTATGACGCTGAATGACGGATTCTCCGTGGTGGCACCGATGAGAACTATATCGCCCGATTCAACCGCCCCCAGCACCGCGTCCTGTTGCGCCTTGTTAAACCGATGTATCTCATCAATAAACAAGAGGGTTTGGCGGCCCTCTGAGAGGTTCTCCTTTCCCTTCTGGATAACCTTGCGTACGTCACCCACTCCTGCGGATATGGCACTTAAGAAATACTGTTCCATATCACAATAGGCGGCAATCAGTCTTGCAAGGGTGGTCTTTCCGGTACCCGGGTCACCCCAGAGAATCATGGACATGGCTGTCTTTTTCTCCAGAATGGAACGCAGTATACGGCCAGGTGCCATAAGATGCTGCTGGCCGATAAAATCTCCCATTTTTTGCGGCCTTCGACGTTCAGCCAGTGGTGTATGTGCGTTTGTTTTAATCATATATATTCAGTATAACAAAAAATCCGGCATATACCGGATTTTTTGTCAATTGAGTTTCAATTTATAGTGCTAATGTTCATCAACTTTCAGAACTGGTGCTGCTGCTATCAGTTGCACTGCTTCGTGTATCTGTACCCTGCGGTCTTTGAGGCCTGTCAGATGAGGGTCTCTCACTGTTGGGCCTGTCGCTTGAGGGTCGGTCAGATGACTGATATCTCTGCCTGGGGCGGCCGCTACCGTGTTTACGCTGCCGGCTTTGAGCCTCGAATCGTCTCATTTTTTTGAGTCTTCTTCGTTCGGCTTCTTCCTTTTTGCGTTTTTTCTCCTGGCTTGGCTTTTCATAGTATCTTCTTCTTTTAAGCTCTTTGAAAATACCCTCAAAAGCCATTCGCTTTTTGAGATTTTTAAACGCTCGTTCCAGGTCACCGTCCTGTACTTCTACTTCCAGAGGACTAGGCATTAGTACTTCACATCCTTTATGTTAAATTTTATGCAACAATAGTAATAACACTGTATTTGTCAATATAAAAAAGTTATGCCCCGTTGTCAAATAACGGGGCATAACAAAGACTTTCTAATAATGGGATTGATATTATTTTGCGCCGATCAATACATCAACGAGGTCAACAACTTTCTTTATTTCAGCACCTCTTACGGCACCCTTCTTAACATATTTTACTTTTCGATCCTTACCAATAATGATTACCACAGATGTATTGTTACAATTGCCAAGATTCCATGCTTTTGCAAGAATTAGATCAGGATCTGTTAAAATTGTAGAATTGTACTTCTCAATCTTGCCCTGCACAATTTTACGAATGATAAAATTTGGCGCCTTGGAATCTTTTAGGTTGGCAATTCCAATCCCCTGGTACTTTGCTTCATTAAACTTTTTCGCTTTCAATGCATCTGCAAGTGGATCGTTAAGGTCAGCGGCATCAGCATCATTGTAGAAAACACTCAGCACCTTGTTGCCAAGATTCGGAATCTTCGCAGGGTTATTTTCAGCGTCCCTAACCTGTACATTGCTGACTTTCTGGCCCAGGCCTATTGCATAAGCCAGGGTAAAACTAAACGCAAGAACAACCAGTATAGCAACGGCTATTCTAAGATACGATGTACGATATGACTTCATATACTTTCCTCCATTAATAAAAATATCTCCATATTCTTTAGAACAAATTATTCATCCTAAATTACACATATGTCAACAATATTATTTTTTTTAAATTTTCATATTCCATTAACCCTGTTCATATTATAATTGATTCTTGACAGTTACAATCCTACTGGTTAGTACTATCACTTCATCTATCGAATCACCGGAGGTGCATATGCGTAATAAATTAAAGATTGCCGGCGTTATCGCAGTCATTCTTCTGATCGCGGGGCTTTTTCTCTACTTCAGGTATTTCTTTACCTACGAACAAAGAAACATAGTTAAACGCCAGATTGAAACCGTTACGGGTCAGAACCTGACAATTACAGTATTCAGCTATGATGGTAAAATTGTTAAACGCTGGACAAAAGTTCGTAAGATAACATCCGGGAAAGAGAGTAGAAGCTATACATATTTTTACACCTCTGACAACAGGTATGTGCAGATACCGGACTCTGTTATGTATATTGCCGAAGAAGAGGAATAATTTGCTCAAAGACAGTGTGCAATATCTTAAAGGGATCGGCCCTAAAAAGGCTGATATTCTGAAAGACGAGACAGGCATAGAAAACATCGAGGATCTGCTGTACCATGTTCCAAGACGGTACCTCGACTGGTCAATGCGAAAAAAGATCAGGGACTGCTTTGTCAACGAAACAGTAACCATCACGGGAACCATTACCAGCGTTTCAGTTCAGGGTAATAGAAAAAAGTTTTTACAGGTAATGATCAGTGATGACACCGACTCGCTGGCGGGTATATTTTTTGGTGGTGTGTACTATTTTCAAAAGATATTCAACCCTGGAGATACTGTTGTATTTTCCGGCCGCATCGACTATTTTCGAACCAGGCAGATTGTACATCCTGAATTTGACCTTATAGACAAGGGTGATGAGAGTACTACGATTAATACAGGCCGCATCGTACCCCTTTACCCATCTACTGAGAAACTAAAGATGAAAGGTCTTGATTCACGCGGCTTCAGAAGAATAATTTCACAGGCTCTATCAGACACTGTTGATGAAATTCATGAGCCATTTGAGAAATCAATGCTTGAAAGACTTAAAATGCCGTTGTTAAAAGATGCTATATGGCAGGTTCATTTCCCGGATTCTCTTGATGCTGCCGAGCAGGCCAGGAGACGTCTCTCCTTTAACGAACTGTTCTTTCTTCAATACTATCTCCTTCTTTCACGTGAATACGCGAAACTGGAGAATATGCACGATAAACCACGAATTGATACATCGTGTATAAAACATTTTATTGAAAATTTGCCATTTACCCTGACAAACGACCAGGAAAAAGCCATCAATGAGATACACACAGATCTTGCCTCGCCATTTCCAATGAACCGTCTTTTACAGGGTGATGTAGGCTCAGGTAAAACAGTGGTCGCAATGGCGTCAGCGCTTGCAACGGTTGGACAAAAACAACAGGTAGCAATTATGGCACCCACAGAGGTTCTGGCAGTTCAACATTATAACAATTTTCGCAATCTCATACCCGATGAAATCAGAATAGAACTACTCACCGGCAGCACATCCGCGGCTGAAAAAAAGAGAATATATAACGCCTCCAGGGATGGCAATGTTGATATTATTGTTGGCACACACGCGCTGATACAGGAAGGTGTTGATTTTAAAAATCTTGGATTTATCATTATTGATGAACAACATCGTTTCGGTGTGAACCAGAGAGCCATGTTACGTGCCAAGGGCATTTCACCTGATCTTCTTGTAATGACAGCAACTCCTATTCCCAGGTCTCTTTCACTTACACTATATGGTGATCTGGATATTTCCATAATCAAGCAAAAACCGGCAAACAGGCTTACCATACAAACCATGTCATTTCCGGAATCCAGGCTGAAAGGAGTATATAATTCACTCGAGAAATACATGTCAAAAGGGCAACAGGTTTACTATGTTCTACCTCTTATAGAAGATTCTGAAAAAGTTGATTTGAAATCCGCGAAAGCCACGTATGAACATCTTAAAAACGAAATATTTCCCGCACGAAACATATCCCTTCTTCATGGAAGAATGCCCGCAGAAGAAAAAGAAAAAATAATGCGGGATTTTCACAATAAGGATATTCAGCTGCTCGTATCAACAACAGTAATAGAAGTAGGTGTGGACATCCCCAATGCCAGCATCATGGTGGTGCATCACGCTGAACGATTCGGACTGTCACAGCTACATCAGCTTCGCGGACGTGTTGGCAGGGGTGCGCATCAATCTTTTTGTGTGCTCATATACCCTGATGATCTACCGGAAGAAAGTAAAACCCGTATCAACATTCTCACTTCAACAGATGACGGATTTGCTATCGCGGAAGAAGACCTTAAAATCCGGGGAGCAGGCGAATTTACTGGCACAAGACAACATGGTTACGTAAGCAGCTTTGAGTTCGCGGATGTGGTAAATGATTTTGATCTTATCACCATGGCACGCCAGGAAGCATCGTTGCATGTTGCAAAAGCAGGAGATTTACACCTTGCCCTTGAATCAGTAAGAAGTGATCAGAATTATGCCACTATACTTGACGGACTGCGAACCAAACACATTCTTGCAATTTTATCGTAAGAATATAAACTGTTAGTTACTGCCACAGCAGTTCTTATATTTTTTGCCGCTACCGCAGGGACATGGGTCATTCCGTTGCAGTTTATGACCAAATTCATCTTCAATTTTTTCAATTATTGTTTTTTTTCTGTTTTTTTCCAGTTTTTTCTGCTTTGATTTTTCCTTAAGGGTTATCTTTGTGTCCCACATAACCCTTACAAATTTTTCAAGTTTTTCCAGGAATGATGTATCATCGGCAAATTCATTTTCATCCCACTTTTCGTTCATACTTTTGCACAGTGTCCGTAAAAGCTGAAGATTACCTGAAAATATTTTATATACCTTATCGACTTTTGGATCGTCCCTGAAGGCATCAATATTTCCTAAATGCAGGTATCTCAGGTATTCTTCACCAGCCTCAACCTGGTTCTGAACATACTGAACATAATTATCACGTGTTTTTTCTTGAAATTGGGGTTTTATATGAGGGCAATCAGGAAATCTCTGGACAGCATACAGCTGATACCACAGTGCCTCAAGCTGTATCCAGGCTTCATTGTCTGCATGGGGTATTTCCGCATCATCGAATAATTCAAGCATTACATTATCTATTGTGAAAGCCGCTGGTGATGTCTGCGCGCCAAGTATAGCAGCCTTGGCAAAGTCTATTGATTTTCTGCAACCGTTTTCTTCCAGCAGTGTTTGAAAATTTTCATCACCCTTGTATTTCTTTACCTGTATCATGTAATGTATTTCCTTATGAGTCGTTATACGCAATATTTTAGGAGTGAGTTATTTAAACGCGGTTTTCTCTACAAAACGGTTATAAATTATCATCTGCATCAACGAGAACCGCAATGGTGCCTTTTGCTTGATAAACTTTTTTCGATCTATCTTTTTTTGAGCTTCCGGATCCATACGTCGAATAACCTCGTCCACTCGTTTGTTAAACTGGTCTATCTCAGAATAATATTTTCTTGTCACCATCTTTCTCATTGAGTCAAAATTATTTATACTGTCAAACTGCAGATCAAGGCTGTTAATATTATTTTCGAACCATCGCAATACATTTTCTTTAATGAATTCTGTGGGTAGAAATCGCTTTATCCTGTTGCCTTCCTCGTACTTGAAGCATGAACCATACCCATTGTTTTTAAATTCTGCCAGTAGAATGCTGTGCACAGTCGCGGGACCCAGGTGATAGAAAAAAAGACTTTGATTCTCTTTGGATATATTAAACTCATCCATAATTTCATTAAACAATGACGATATTTTTCTGGAAAGAAATTCTTCGTAACCGGATAAAACATCTGTATCACTACCACTTTTAAATTTCACCAGGTTGCGCCGTATTTCGCCTTTTAACGCATCGTCAGAAAGATTTGACATGGTAAAATAAAACGCATCTTTCATCTGCCTGTAATCATCACCAAGTTTTTCCGGGTCAATGTGTATAATATATGGTTCACGTGTATTCCAGTGACGTGTACCCTTCACGGTAAAATTGACAGCTGATGACACTGTATACGTTTCCACACCAGGTTCAGCGAAATCATCTTGCACATCATTATCAGCATCAGCATTGTGCTGCTGCTCTTTCTTGCTGGTACCGGGTTCTGACAGTTTATCTTCTAATTTTTCTGAATCTTGAGTTTGTGAACGCTCCTTTCTATACTCATCTACCTGCCCCTGCTTATTAATACTTTCCCTGACTTCCGGAACAAAAGAATACATATTCTCCATGCTGTAATCGAAATAATCATGATATACCAGCCGGTTGTTCATATCTCTTTCAAGAATATCAAAATCATCTGCGGGCAGGGAAAGAAGGGCAGCCACCGCGTGAAGAAAAACATCTGTCTGCTTGCAATATCCAGTGCTCTCGGCTACAATATTATCCAGCTGTTGAAAAAGTGCTTTGCCGCCATCAGCAAAATTGATTACACCGATACTCTTTCCAAGTTCAATCCATTCACGCTTAACCAGTGTGTTATAGTTTCGAAGATGCACAAACAATTCTTTAAGAAGTAAAAAATTAATCTTATTCTCTTCTTCATATCCCTCAAACATCAGAGGGAAATCCTTTTGCGCCTTTTTTCGGAGATTGTCCCTGTTTAACTCAATAACATACTTGTCAAAATAACGTTCGATATTTTCAAGATAACGAACAAAGGTATAATTATATTTCCGTAGAACAGACTGGAGACCCTCAGGTGCATCGAAATAGGTGATGGCATCCTTGAACCTGTTGCACTGGTCAATGTGATACCGTATTGCCCCCGTAATCCCCTTATCGTGAAATTCAGAAGCATTACCGTAATCAATCCTTTCAATTCTCTTTAAAAAGGATTCTTTCGGATCAGTTCCGTCTTCTTCCGGGGGAACGACATTGTCATGCCTGCGTACCTGTTTCTGCTGAAACTCTCTTGTGGCTTCACGTGAACTTGAATATTCGTTCTGCTCGTCAATATCTGAAAGTAATTTGTCAAGATCGTCGTCAATCATTATAACCTAACCATTTGAATCTCAGGATTGTAACGATTCAACTTCGTCCTTATTTTCAGCTTCATCAGCTGAACCGGCATCTTCTGTACCGTCTGTATCTTTATCAGCAGCTGATTTTTTTGATATTTCATTACTTACTTCTCCGGTTTTATCATCACCGTTATCCATTAAAGGCGGCAATTCCTCACCATTCATGATAAGCTGAATTTCTTCAGCGTTCAAGGTTTCTCTTTCAATAAGGTTGGTTGCCAGTTTCTCAAATACATCATTCTTTTCCCTGATGATACTAATAGCCTTTTCCCTTGCTTCCTGAATTATTTCTTTCACTTCTTCGTCAATCTTCTGTGCGGTTGTTTCGCTGTAATCCCTGTGCTGATTTATTTCCCTGCCCAGAAATATCTGTTCGTTTTTCTTGCCGAATGCCAGTGCACCCATCTTCTCACTCATTCCCCATTCACATACCATTCGGTGGGCTATATCCGTTGCACGCTCGATATCATTGCTTGCGCCGGTTGTAATATCATTAAATTTAATCTCTTCGGCTGCATGTCCCCCGTAAAGACTGGCCAGTTGTTTCTTCCAGTATGATCTGTTGTGCAGATGTTTTTCTTCTTTGGGTAAATGCATTGTCATTCCCAGGGCCCTGCCCCTTGGTATTACCGTTATTTTGTGGACAGGGTCATTTCCCATCATGTAGCCAACAACTGCATGGCCTGATTCGTGATAGGCGATAATCTGCTTCTCGTCGTCGGATATGAGCACTGATCGACGTTCAGGTCCCATAAGAACCTTGTCCTTGGCATCTTCCATCTCGGCCATACCCACCCTCTTCTTATTTCTCCTTGCGGCAAGAAGAGCACCTTCGTTGACCAGGTTGGCCAGGTCTGCACCGGTAAAACCGGGAGTGCCACGGGCAATCACTTTCAGATCCACCTCCCTTGACAGGGGAATCTTTCTGCTGTGTACAGCAAGTATTTTCTCCCTTCCCTTGATATCGGGCACATCAACCACGACCTGCCGGTCAAATCGACCAGGTCGCAATAAGGCCGGATCAAGTACATCAGGCCTGTTGGTAGCAGCCACTATTATGACACCTTCATTGGTTTCAAAACCGTCCATCTCCACAAGCAACTGGTTGAGTGTCTGTTCCCTTTCATCGTGTCCACCACCCAGTCCTGCACCTCGAAGACGTCCAACGGCATCTATCTCGTCTATGAATATTATACACGGGGCGTTTCGTTTACCCTGCTCAAACAGGTCCCTTACCCGTGAAGCACCCACACCCACGAACATCTCAACAAAATCAGAACCACTGATTGAAAAGAACGGTACGCCTGCTTCACCGGCAATAGCCCTGGCAAGAAGAGTTTTACCCGTACCGGGTGTACCCATCAACAGTACTCCTTTGGGTATCCGGGCACCAATATTTATAAATTTTTTGGGGTCTTTCAGGAAATCAATAACCTCTGTCAATTCTTCTTTTGCTTCGTGTACACCTGCCACATCAGCGAAGGTAACCTTAATCTTTGTCTCAGACTGCAGCTTCGCCTTGCTTTTTCCGAACGACATGGCCTTGTTACCTGTATTCTGGATCTGCCGTATCATGAGAAACCAGATGAGACCAAAAAAGATAAGCCATGGAAGAAAATTAACTATACCTTTCAAGAAGAAATTCTCGTCTGCTTCTTCACCTTTTATTTCAACCTTGTTCTTTATCAGCATTGACATCAGGTCTGGATCATCGTAAGGAATTATTGACTCAAAAAAGTATATCTTGTCACCTTTTGTATACGTTCCCTTGATCTTCTTACCATCCACGATGGTAACCGAATTGACTTTATCATCGTATACTTTTTTTATAAAATCGCTGTATTGCAGCTGCTCAATCTTTGGTTTATTGAAATCATTCATCCTGAATATTGCGATAGCAAGCACAATGATCAGCAGAATCAGCGCTATCTGTTTACCAGCTTTGTTCATTAATTAACTCCTGCGGTCAGTTATAATCTATCTATTTTTACAGTATCAAACTATAATGTAACACAATTATTTAATTTTGACATAGAAAACACAAGGTTTTTATGAACTCTGTCGCGTCATATATTGAACAACGGCGGGCATCCCGGAAGGATGGCATTTAACCCTTTACTTGCAGATAACAACCCTGTACAATTACAGTTATGAAGGGATGGTACATATAGCAAGTATTTTTTTTGAATCCTTCTTAACCTTGAATTTTTTTGCTACCCTGTCATCACTTTTTCCCGTAACTGAAAGCATGCAACAGGCAATTTCCCCGTCTATTACAATAATGGGAACTTCTTGTTTCTCAACCGGGCTCAGTTTGAGGTCAATAAATAACTCCTTGAGCTTTCTTGTTCCATTTTCAAGTGTTATCCTGTCTCCATCTCGTCTATTTCGTATGACAAGATTTTCACCGGTACCCGCATCAACATACCCGCAACAGGGGTTGTGTCTTCTATTTTCATATTCACTGTAATCTGCTAACCGTATTTCCAGGTCAATTTTAACTTCGCTGATAGTACAGACCTTCTCACGTATAGGAGAAACCAGGTATTCCCATTCATCCCGGGTTTGAACCCTGGTATTCTTTGAAATAACCACCACCCATTCATCATGATGGCGGCTTTTCATTACACGCAAACCATCCGCGTTGTACAATTCGGCGTGTCCCTGTGCTGCATGGGCCTTTCTGTAAATCTCGAGAAGCATTCCCCTGCTTACATATTGATGAAACTTTTCACGTATCTGCCGGGCGCACACATGGGTAAACAGCGGCCTGTTCTCACCAATGCGGCCGTATTGAATAATCACCTCATCATCTCTTACACGAACAAGGTCTGGATAACAATTATCTACCAACTGGTTCAGTAGTTGCTGCTGTTCTGAGGCATTTTCGCCCAGTGTCAGGATGGCGCTCCTGGTAGAAGGAATTCGTGACTGGACAAGTGGTAAAACCCTGTTTCGTATGAAATTCCGCAGGTAATGATTCTCAGCATTTGACCTGTCCTCCCTCCACTGTATGCCGTTGTCTTTAAGATATGAATATATCTCTTCGGCAGTTGCCCACAGCAATGGACGTATAATCATGTCCCGTGAAGGTGAAATTCCACTAAGGCCATAAAGACCTGTGCCGGTTAAGATACGCATTAATATGGTTTCCACCTGGTCATCACTGTTATGGGCGGTGCATATGCGGGTGAATCCTTCATCAGCAGCTATGGATGACAATAACCGGTAACGGATTTTACGTGCGTAATCCTCAAAAGACATGCCTGAGGACTGTTGCGACAAAAACTCATACTGCCTGCAATACAGCGGTATACCTGACACTTCCGCCATTTTCCGCAAGAAATCTTCATCAGCGTCTGAATCAGCTCCACGTATATTATGATTTAAATGGAATATACCAAGGTTAAGTGCATACTCTTCACGCAGGTTATCCATCAGGTGCAGCATTGCCATGGAATCCTTACCCGCCGAAAGTGACAGAAGAACCCTGTCCCCCTTACGCAGCAGCCGGGCGGAAGAAATAAACTCCCGCGATTTTATTAAAAAATTATTCCCTTTTTTCATCACATGTAATTCTGGTTCCCAATTCTGCTTGATGCAATCATATTTTTATGTATACTGTGTAAGAAACATCAAAAAATTGTTGAATGCAATAATAATTATTTTAATGATGAGAATAGAGAATTTCATTAACAGGAGAAGCAGATATGGACCAGGCGATTCGAAATACGGCAGAAGAATGGATGGATACACCATACAACGAAGAAACAAGAAACGAAATAAAGAAACTCTTTGATGAGGGTAACGAGAAAGAACTCTCAGATCGCTTTTACAGAACACTTGAATTCGGCACGGGTGGTTTGCGTGGAATTATCGGCGCCGGAACCAACCGGATGAATATATATACCGTTGGGATGGCAACACAGGGACTTGCAAATTATATTAAGCAGAACAATGGACAGTCACGGGGAGTGGTTATCGCACGTGATTCACGAATCAAGTCTGATGAATTCGCCCGTGAGGCAGCCGCGATTTTCGCCGGCAACGGGATCAAGGTATACATATTCGATGATATCATGCCGGTACCCCTGTGTTCTTTCGCCATTCGTGAACTTGAAACCATGGCGGGGATCACCATAACCGCCAGCCATAATCCGCCAGAATATAACGGATACAAGGTATACTGGGAGGACGGGGCCCAGGTGGTGTCGCCTCAGGATAGTGAAATAATCGACGAAGTTAATAAAATACAATCGATTTTGGATATAACAAAAAAGGAGTATGATGATGCTGTCAGTGATGGTTTAATAATTCCCATCGGCGATGACATTATTAAGAGTTACATTCAGAACCTGGAGAAATTCGCGCTTCGGGACAAACAGCAATCCGATGTTACGATTGCGTATACTCCTCTTCATGGTACCGGTTACCGGCTGGTTCCTGAAGTACTCGGGCATTTCGGTTTTACCAACTGTCATGTTGTAGACGCGCAGGCAAAACCGGATGGTAATTTCCCCACGGTAAAATCTCCCAACCCCGAAGAAAGACCCACCATGGAAATGGTTCTTGAACTTGGACGACAGAAAAATGCTGACATCATACTGGCAACAGACCCAGACGCTGACAGGATGGGTGTAGCCTTCAGGGACAATGATGGCGAATACATACTGATCAACGGCAACCAGATTGGTACGATGCTTGAATATTATATTCTCAGCAGGCTGAAAGAATCAGGAGATCTGCCAGGCAATGGGGTAATCGTTAAAACAATAGTAACAACTGATCTACAGGAAAAAATTGCCGCAGACTTCAACCTTACGACAGAGAATGTTCTCACGGGCTTTAAGTGGATCGCCAGAAAGATGTATGAGTACGACAAAACAGGTTCTCACCGGTTCATCTTTGGTGGCGAGGAGAGCTACGGGTATCTTCCAGTGACATTCGTGAGGGACAAGGATGCTATAAGCTCATGTTACTTTTTTGCCGAAATGACCGACTGGCTTCGCGAACAGGGACGCTCATTGAATGATTTTCTAGAAGAGATTTATTCGAAATATGGGTATTATCTTGAAGGGTTGAAATCAATTACCCTTAAAGGTATGGAGGGCATGGAGAAAATACAGTCAATAATGAAATCATTCAGATCTAATCCGCCACATGAGTTGCATGGTATTCCGGTTGTATCAATCTCTGATTTTGACGCAGGTATAAATACCGGGGTTTCTACGGGAACAACCATTCAGCTTGAAGGTCTTCCCAAATCCAACGTGCTGCAATATTTTCTCGAAGACGGTTCCAAGGTGACGATGCGTCCTTCCGGCACAGAACCAAAAATCAAGTTCTATTTCAGCGTGAATCGTGAAGGTAAAGGGAAAAACATGCAAGAGATGCAGAACATTCTTGATAAGAAGATAGACAACCTGCAGTCATCTCTCATGGAAAAGGTAGGGGTGTAGAGTTCATGCCTCCAGCATGTCAAGTAACCGGTCTTCTGCCTCCCGCATCTGCCGGGCTTCTTCATCAGCAACATCTTCGTGTTCATATCCCAGAAGATGCAGCAGGCCATGTACTATCAGGCGGCAGAGTTCATCGTTGAGAGTAACCTTGAATTCTGTTGCCTGTTCAACTGCTTTCTCCAGCGAAATATACATGTCGCCAAGTGGTTCCTGTTCCATTTCTATACTGGGAAAAGGATTGTCCCGGTAAGCAAATGATATAACATCGGTAGGATGATCCAGGTTTCTATAATCCCTGTTAATATTCCGGATTGTGCTGTTATCTGTGAAAATACAGTTTACTTCCACTTCGGTGGTGTCCATTGCTGAAAGAACCTTTGACACAACCTGTCTGCAGAATTCTTCATCAATATTCATATACGGAAGGGACAGGTTTCCCTCTGTAAATATATTAATTTCCATTATCCTGCTTCTGTTTCACCCTGTCTTCAAGATCTTCAAGGTCCTGTCTGTCTGGATATTGAATTCGTGTATGGAATATACCGTATAATACCTGCAAAAATGCTTTTTGTATACGATTCAGGTCTGACATGGTGAGGTCGGAGTGCTCAAGTTCACTTTCGTTCAGCTTGTTGTATACAATCCGGCGAACCAGCGATTCCAGTTTCGCAGGAGTTGGTTCATGCAACGAACGTGATGCCGCTTCTACAGAGTCGGCCAGCATGACAACCGCTGTTTCCCTGCTGTTGGGGCGGGGACCTGGATATTCGAAATCTGACTTCTTGATACTATTTTCGCCGTTATTATCCGTCGCTTCCAGAGCCTGGTGGTAAAAGAATGTCATGGTAGTCTTGCCGTGATGTTCACGAATAAAATCGATCACCTGTTCCGGAAGTAAGTGTTTTTTTGCAAGGGTAACTCCTTTTTCTACGTGAGATACAATCAATTTGCTGTATTCAATAGGAGATAGCTTCTTTGCCCTCGGATCACTTACCTTGTTTTCTATATAAAACGCCGCGTCATCAATTTTCCCAATATCGTGATAATAACTTCCAACCCGTGCCATAAGTGAATTGGCCCCGATTTCCCTGCAGGCAGATTCAGACATTGTGGCAACCATCAACGAATGATTGTAAGTGCCGGGGGCTTTTATCAGCATACGTTTAAATATTGGGGCGTTAAGATCTGACAGTTCCAACAACTTGAACTTGGTGGTAATCCCGAAAATACTTTCATATACGGGAAATATTCCAAGCACCAGGATAGAGTTGATAATGCCGTTTCCAAATGCCAGTTCGATATTCCTGAGAATGTCCTGAAAAGTTCGTTCTTCTATCAGTCCGGTTGAAATCACGATAAACGCATTTATCAAGCCGATTACAAAGCCGCCCCGCAAAAAGTCATTTCTTCGCTCAACATCTCCCACTACGAACACACCGGAAAGTGCCGAGCTGAAGGCAAGCACTATGGCGGTAAAATCTCCACGGGTAATCATCGCGGTAAAGAATATTATATATATCCCGATAAGCATCGCGATGTGTATATTATAGGTAATGGCCAGTATCATAGTGATAAAAGGTATGGGAAGAAGCAGTGCGAATACAAGGTCACCAAAGAGCAATCCTTCAGACTGGGCCAGTATAAAGGTGTATGCCATGAAAAAGAGCACAAGGGTGAATATAATAAGAGGCATCTTGTTGTCGACTATGAGATCGTTATAGAAGGCAATAAGAAAATAGCCAAAGATCAGCAGAAATCCAAGCTGTACTAGCAGCACTCCGAGAATATAATTAATGTTAGTATATGCCGTATGCTTGTTCAGAACTTCAATCTTACGAAGCATATCGGTGGTAATGGTATCCCCTTCCCTTGCGATGGACTGCCCCTTCTTAAGCTTGCCAACAACGGGCTTCACCGAGTTAACCGTTTCATTGATACGTCGCCTGGTTTCCTCCTTGTTGAAATCAAGGTTGGGGGTAAGCATCCCCTTTACCACAACGTATACTCCGTACAACACATCCTTTGGCAGGTTTGGGGCAATAGAATAGCAAATGCCGTAAAGATCTTTTTTTACCAGGTCGATGGTCTTCAGCTCATCAAGCTTCTTTGAAACCTCCCTGCTTGTACCTGACGCGTTCACTGTACGAATCGTTACATTGGAATTATTCAGATTGAGTGGGTTTTTATACGGTTCTTCAAGTATGCCCATATCGTATACATAAATGAGTATACGGTTAGTTATCTTGTGAAGATTTTCTGTATCTTTATATCTTAAGAGTGCGAATAGAACCCGATCGGGATATTTCAGGTATTCAGGAAGATCATTTTTCAACGATATTAGCTGAAATGCCCTGTCATCCGTTCCCGAAGGTGGGTTCTCTTTCAATGTCCTTGATACATGTGAAAAAAGAACCCGTACAACCTTCAGCTTATCTTCAAGAACTGACTGATCCTTGTCGAAAACCAGTGGTACCATCTCTGATACACGCCGCTTTTCCATCTCCGTTTCAGATTTTACATGGTACTCTATGTCACGGGGAACTCGAATATCTTCCCTTGCAATATCACCAATATTATACTCATAGGTTGATCCCCGCATGTTCAGGGACAGCAAAACTGTTGCAATAATGATAATTACAAGGGTATACACAAATGACATACGAATGCTTCGCTTTTTGAAGGCGAATCGTATTCCACGGGATAGTATTTTAAGTGTTGTCAGCATAGTATATCTGGATGTATCAATCCGACCCGGCGTGTTGCTCATATGCGGCTATTATTTTTTCTACGATCGGATGACGACAGATATCCTCCTTTTTAAACTCGATGAAGGTAATCTCTTTCACGTTTTTTAGAATTTTTCTGGCCTGCAGTAACCCCGAATGCCCCGGTTTCTGAAGGTCAACCTGTGTTATATCACCAGAGATCACCATCCGAGAATTATTGCCAAGTCTTGTGAGGAACATCTTCATCTGGGATGATGTTGTATTTTGCGCTTCATCAAGTATTACGAAAGCTTTATTCAGTGTTCGCCCCCTCATGTATGCCAGTGGTGCGATTTCAATTGTACCCTTCTCTATAAGACGGCTCACCCGTTCAAAGGGCAGCAGGTCAAAAAGGGCATCATACAACGGCCGCAGGTACGGGTTTACTTTCTGTATAAAATCACCGGGAAGGTAGCCCAGGTTTTCACCGGCTTCAACCGCGGGCCTGGTAAGTATTATTCGTTCAACCCTTCCCGTAATAAGATACTTTACCGCAACTGCAACTGCAAGATAAGTTTTTCCTGTTCCGGCCGGTCCTATAGCAATGGTTACAGGACTTTGCTGAATGGATGAAATGTATTCAGCCTGGTTCATGGTACGTGGCATAATTGATTTACCCGTTTCAGGAACCACTATTTTAAGCCTGTTTATTTCATCGGTATCAACCTTCTTTCCCCTGGCGATTGAATTCGCCAGGTACTTGATGTCAAACTCGTCAAACTCGTAACCGGGTTCTTTCATGTGAAGGTAATCACCCATCAGGTGCAGAAGAGACATGGTCTGTTCTTTCTTTTCCTGCTCGGCGTCAACCTTCAGGGTTGTACCCCTGGGGATAATCTTCACATCAAGAATTTGTTCAATGACCTTAATATTCTTATCCTGTGATCCACAAATACGTTTGTAGATTGACACATCCTCTACTTCAAACATCTCGTCAGTCATTTATGGCTCAACCACCTTGATGGAGAGGTCTTTAAGCTGTCCCGCCGCAACCGGTGAAGGAGCGTTGCTCATGAGACACTGCCCTTTCTGGGTCTTGGGAAATGGAATAACTTCGCGAATAGACTCTCTTTTTAGAAGAAGCATAAGTATTCGGTCAAGCCCCAGTGCTATCCCGCCATGGGGTGGAGCACCATACTGAAGGGCCTCAAGAAGAAATGAAAATTTAACCCGGGCTTCCTCTTCAGAGATTCCCAGTATATTAAACATCTTGCGCTGCATTTCCATTTTATTGATACGGATAGATCCACCACCGATCTCCATGCCGTTCAACACCACGTCATAGGCCTGGGCCCGAATGTGTTCAACATTTTGAGGTGAAAGTGAGTCGAGTTTATCAACATCATCAGGCTTTGGAGCGGTAAATGGATGATGCATGGCATAATAGCGTTCATCTTGATGATCATATTCAAGTAGTGGGAAATCATATACCCACAGGAAATTAAGGGCGTCCCCGTCCACCATCTCCATCTGTTCTGCTATATGTTCACGTAGATTGCCCAATGCGTCATTAACAACCTGTTTGCGGTCACAGGAGAATATCACCAGAACGTTCCCCTCAAGGGAAAGCCTTTCAACGAGTGTCTTTTTCTCATCATCACTGAGAAACTTGGATATACCTGTTTCAAAATTACCGTTATTATATCGAACCATGGGAAGCCCCATTGCCCGGTAGGTTTTTACGTATTCAATGTAATCATCCATCATCTTGCGGGATATTTTCCCTTCATCGGGGACAACCATGGCCTTGATGATACCACTGTTTTCAAGGGTAGACTGAAAAACCTTGAAACCCGACTCACCAAAAATATCTGTGCAATCGGTAAGCTCAAGTCCGAACCTTGTGTCGGGGGCGTCCTTGCCATACCTGCTCATGGCTTCATCGTATGTTATCCGGGGAAAGGGTGTGGGGATGTCCCTGCCCTGGATAGCCCCTACCATCTCGACCAGCAGTCCTTCGATTTCCCGCATAACCATGTCGGGGCTGACAAATGACATCTCCAGGTCTACCTGGGTAAATTCGGGCTGCCGGTCATTTCGAAGGTCTTCGTCCCTGAAGCACTTGACGATCTGAAAGTAACGGTCGAACCCTGACACCATGAGAATCTGTTTGAACAACTGTGGTGACTGGGGAAGCGCGTAAAACATACCCCTGCTTATTCTACTGGGTACCAGGAAATCACGCGCCCCCTCGGGGGTGGACTTGTTCAGCATGGGGGTTTCTATTTCAAAAAAATTATGACTGGAAAGAAACTGCCGGGTCACCTGCATAGCCTTGTGCCTGTTGATCACGGCATCACGCATCTCGGCCCGCCGCAAATCGAGAAAACGGTACCTGAGTCGAATCTCTTCGCTCAGCTTGTCCTGTGAATCGATTGGGAAAGGGGGCACTTCTGATTCAGCAAGCACTTCCAGGTGTTCAGCCTTTATCTCGATATCACCGGTAGTAAGGTTGGGGTTAACCGTATCTTCTGTCCGCTTTACCACCGATCCTTTTACCAGTACGCAAAACTCACTGCGCACCTTTTCGGCACGACGGGTTTCTTCGGGTATACTGGAACTGTCAAATACTACCTGTACAATACCGGTAACATCGCGAAGCTCAAGGAAAACTATACCGCCAAGGTCTCTTTTTCTGTCTATCCATCCGGCAACAAGTACTTCATTCCCGATATCATCAGATGACAGCTTTCCACAATAATTACGATTCTCAAACATCAATGCATTCCTTAGGTTAAATATATGAAAATAGGACGATTTTACCGGCTTTTCCAAAAAAAATTAAGACAGATATTCTCTGCCTGTTCCGGTAGTTTAACGGGTATTTACTTAGTTTGCGGGGTGGGGTTTTGTCAAGTTAAAAAGTTGGTGTTAT
>CAZVRB010000053.1:0-25381 GCA_964629365.1 uncultured Leptospiraceae bacterium | reverse complement strand
CGGACAAGTTTCTTGAGTTTGGATATGAATTACTCGATCTCATTCATTCCTTTTTTAAAGAGAAGGGGGGTATTCATAGTGAAATTACCCTTCCTGAGCTTGCAAAAATATTTTCTGATATTGACATTCCCAATAATCCTCACCTCTTGAAGGATATTCTATCTGAGATTAAAAACAAGATAATAGCCCATTCAGTAAAGGTGGGTAATCCCTATTATATAGGGCATATGACCAGCGCTATCCCCTACTTTATGATTCTCATCGAGATGATCATCGCCGCGCTTAATCAAAACCAGGTAAAAATTGAAACGGCCAAGGCTTCAACCTTCCTTGAACGGGAATTTATTTCCTGGATACACCGGCTGATCTTTCAGCGTTCCCCCCGGTTTTACAAGTCAAATGTTCAAAATCACCGGGTTGCACTGGGCAATGTGACCCTTGATGGGACCATCGCTAACCTTACTGCCATGCTGGTGGCCCGTAACAGGGCATTCCCTCCAGATGGAAGATTTCCCGGCATTCGTAAAGCCGGTATTGTTGATGCCTACAGGCACTATAATTGTCAAAAAGCTGTTATACTTGTTTCACAGAGGGGGCATTATTCCATAGACAAGATAGCCAGGTTGACGGGTATTGGCGAGCATAATGTTATAAAAATTCCGGTAGATTCGCATAACAGGATTGATATAAGAAAGTTACGTAATGTTTGTAATCATATTAAAGAAATAAATGAAAAAAACAGTGAAAAGATAAAAATAATATCACTTATCGGGATCGCGGGTACGACAGAAACGGGGAATATTGACAACCTGGTAGAACTTCGAAAAGTTGCCGATGAATACGACACCTACTTTCATGTTGATGCCGCCTGGGGCGGTTCGGTGCTTCTTGTTGACAGGTATCGCTACCTTTTCAAGGGAATTGAAAATGCTGATTCTGTTACCTTTGACGCCCACAAGCTGCTGTATTCACCCCTGTCTATGGGGATGATCCTTTTCAGAAATCCAAATCATCTGAAATATATAAGTCATACGTCAAATTATATAATTCGTCCTGATTCTGTTGACCAGGGTAGGTTTACCGTGGAAGGCTCCAGGCCGTTCTCATGCCTGAAACCCTGGGTTACATTAAAGATATTCGGCGCAACTGGTTTTGACCTGCTGTTTACGCATTCATTTTCACTTACTGACACCATGCAGGAATTACTGGAAAATCATGAAAATTTTGAGCTGCTCAATGATCCTGAATTGTTTATCATCAACTACAGGTTCGTTCCCGGTAAGATCAAAGCAAGGCTGCAAAAATTAAAAGCAAACTTTGAAGATGCTGAACCAAAAAAATCCATTCGTATTCTGAACAAGATCAAAAAAGCCAATGAATTGTTAAACGAGATGAATATTGAATTGCATCGTGCCATTCGCCAGGAGGATAACAGTTTTGTATCCAGGACAATGCTGGAATCCACACCATATTCACCCCAGAAGATTGTCGTACTTCGTGCCATAACCATAAATCCCCTCACCACCTCTGAAATATTGCAGGAAATTCTGGAGGAACAGGATCGCCTGGGTGAAAGGATATACCACTCAGATTTTAAAAGCCGCCTTGAAAAAATATAGTTTAATAATAAACTCTCTACTACAACTATCCACTGTTCTTGTTATTGTTACACTTCCTGGTTTCAGCCATGGTGAGAAAAGGGATTGTGCCCAAACACGTTATCGGGTTGAAAAGGGTGTACTATACGTGGATGAGGTTAGACCATCGAAGATTGTACCTGCAACGGGAACTGTTCTTCACATCCTTACAGATAATGAACGGGTGTGGTATATTTCAGGTGACCTCGACACAAATGAAAATAAAGCATATTTCGTTGGGATGTATTATCCTGGTAAGGAAATTCATTTTGAAACCGGTATTGAGCCGGCTAACCCTGTACTCGATTTTGGAAGAATGCAGTCATGCGAAACGGCACTGGTCTTTCTTGCTAAAACAGAGGCAGGTGCTGATATATACAGGGTTGATGCTAACAGTGGAATTGTACGTGTGTATACTGATGTTCTGGATTTCTGGCTTCTGGGCGGGGTTCCCGTCCTTCTGAAAAAGAAAAATGAACAATATGTTCTCATGAATAATGAAGAAGAATTGCCCCTCTACATGGATGATGAACCCGGGTTCAGCGTCCTGGCTGGACAGAGAATGCTGCACGTTACTGATGGCACCACAGTGGAAATATATGACACTGTTGCCTCGAAACATGTATATCGTTATACAGGTACTGCTACCCCGGTTGAGCCGGGGGATTACAATTGCCTGATTGAGTTTAGACAGCTCGTCAATGGTAAAAGGGTGCAGGGTGAGCGGATCTTTTACAAGGTATTCTGTGACGGGAAGGAGGATGGCCGCACCCTTACCGCGTTAACTGAAAGTTATATCAGCTACCAGCTGATGCTTGAACCCTCCCGGATGCATACTATTATCCTGGAAAGATGGGAACTTGATAAAAACAGTGACCGTTACCGGAGGGCAAATAATATTCATCAGCCTGACGTGATTTCTCTCTATATACCCGATAACAGGGTTGTAAAACTGCGTGTACTATTTAACGGAAAGGAATTTGAAATTCACAGGAAAATCCTTATGGACCCGTAATGAAAACCATGGCGTGAATAGAAGAAAGGCTGCCCTGAGATGGACAGCCTTTCCTGTATATATGTTGATTGCCTGCTTGATTTACTTGAAATCGTTCATGCGTTCGCTTTTCTTCTCGTCCTGCTGAACTATTTCGCGGAGATGCTTATATTGTGGTGACTCAACACCGTACTGCAGTTCAGCTGCCTTGAGAAGGTACCTGTTTTTCAGCTGCTTGTTCTTCAATACTACCTGTTCGCTTGCCTGGTCATATTTTGTGAGCACTTTCTCCATATAGCCGTAACAGCTTGAAAGGTACTTGTATGCCCAGACATCATTTTTTGTATCTTCATTGATTGCAATGTATCGTTCAAGAATGGGTATACATGGTTTCAGATTATGCAGGTCGTACTGGGTTGAGACATATACCTGGTATAATCGTTTCTTGAAGTTTGAGAATTTTTGATCATTTCGAACTTCGGGTGACTGAATTTCATCCATGTGATTTATTGCACGGGTGAAGTATGTGACCGACTTCGATTTTGCCTCGTATTTCAGTCTTCTTATCTGCCTTTTTTCCTGGTTCTTGCGGTCAATTTCCTGCCAGTACCATTGTTCGAACAGATTTTTTTTCTTCGAATTTATTTCTTTTATCTGGTTAACTTCGTTTTCCATGTCTTCAAGGATATCAAGACCGGTGGAATATTCGTCGATAGCCATCTTTAAAAGATTTTCTGAGTACTCTTTACTGAGCTTTTCAAGTTCCTGAATAGCTTTCACATAGGGTTTAAAGTCTTTAACCCTCCATCCGGTAATTTCGCTCTGTGCCTGGTCCTCTTCAGTTTTTTCTTCTTCGGGGGGCTGCTGGGCGAATGCTCCGCTGCTCATTAACACTGCCGCGCAAAAGAACAATATAAGCAGTGACGCAATCAGGGTATTGGCAATCTTTCGTGATTTCATAAATAATAACCTCTCACAGTAACTTCATCAATCAGGTATGTAAGTTCTCAATATAATATCGGTCATGCCCAATTTAAAATTAATGTATTTTTTTATCATTATATACGGTAAACAGTGTTTAATCCGAAAAAAAATCACCACAGAGGTACAGAGGCACAGAGGTACAGAGGGTTTTTCTATAAAGATTACCGCAAAGACGCGAAGTACGCGAAGAGCGCAAAGAAAAGGGAAAGGATAATTGGCCTTTGCGCCTTTTCGGTAAAAAATATACTGATCTTTTCTCTGTACCTCTGTACCTCTGTGGTGATGATATTTGATTGACAGAAATGAGCTTCGGGGTAGATTAAAGGAAAACATGTCAATAACAGGTTAAATTATTATGGCTTACTGCTCTTTTTGTGATTTCAGCGGCATCGTACGTAATCCTCATTATATCGATCTTGGAGAAGAACCACTTGCCCCCTGTCCCAAATGTGTGCTTTCACAGTGTGAATGCGGGGGTGAAGATCCATGGTTTATTGTAAAGGATGATAAAATAATGGATTGTCCCTGCCGTGACATCCGCATGAAGATTGAAAAGATAAAATCCATATATTACAGGTCTGGAATAGATAAAAAATACCAGTGGAAGTTCTTTGACTCCTTTGAGTCCAACAACAATCTTTCGTCAAAGGCAAAGAACATGGCGTATGATATTGTGCGCAAATTCCCAGATGTGCGGAAAGGTCTTTTCCTGTGGGGAAACCCGGGTACGGGCAAGACTTTGCTCTCGTCAATTGTGCTGACAGAACTTGTTATTCGCCATGCTATTGAAGGCAGGTTCATCAAGATCTCGAGAACCTTCTTCAACAGGCTTCGTGCCACTTTCACCGAAGGGTCGGCCACTTATGGTTCGGCAAGGGCAATAGAACAGGAACTTGAAAGCGCCGATGTGCTGGTTGTGGATGATTTTGGCGTGCAGCGTGATTCTGCATGGGAGCAGGAAACCCTGTACAATCTCGTGGATGCCCGCTACGAGGCGGAGAAATTCACGATTTTTACATCAAACGTTGATCCCAGGCGCTCACTTCCAGAAGTGGCAGGGGGACGCATCCTCTCGAGAATCAAGGAAATGTGTGTTATCACAGAACTTTCTGGACAGGACTACCGGGATAAACTGTAAGAATGGCAACAGTGTATATTGGTCTTGGATCAAATCTTGGTGACAGGGAACATTTCATCTCTGAAGCGAAGAAACGAATACGAAGACTTCCCGGTTCGGTTATACTTTCTGAAAGTGACATTGAAGAAACGAAACCTGTTGGGTATACAGCACAGCCTGATTTCCTCAACATGGTAATTAAGATAGAAACGGACTTGTCACCGCATCATCTGCTTGATATGCTGTTAGCAATTGAAGAAGAACTTGGGCGGACCCGTGATATTCCGCTGGGACCAAGAACAATTGATTGTGATATATTGCTGTACGGTGAAATGAAGATACAGGATAATCGGCTTACTGTTCCCCACGGGGAAATTAGAAATCGTCCCTTTGTTCTAAGGCAGTTGGTTGAAGTGGACGCTGACTTGAGAGATCCCGTAACAAACGAGTATTACAGGGAGGTATTGGAAAATGGCTGACATAAAGAATATCAAGGACTTTGCCAGAGCGAAACAGGAGAAGAACCCCATCGCCATGGTTACCTGTTATGATTACGCCTTTGCCCGCATGGTGGCTGAATCAGGCATAGATGTTATACTGGTTGGTGATTCACTGGGTAACGTGGTGGCAGGATATGACACGACGCTGCCGGTAACACTGGACCAGATGATATATCATGCCGGTATCGTACGCCGCGGGGCGCCGGAGATGTTTATCGTGGCTGATCTTCCTTTCATGAGTTACCATGTGTCAGTGGAAGATACCATGCGAAATTGCGGCAGAATAATGAAAGAGACAGGGGCTAACTCTGTAAAGCTTGAGGGTGGAAAGGATTTCAGGCATATTGTTGAAAGCCTGGTAAAGGCTTCCATTCCCGTAATGGGGCACCTGGGGCTTACGCCCCAGTCTGTGCATAAGCTTGGGGGGTACTCGGTACAGGGGCGAGAAGAGGACAAACGGAAACAATTGCTGGAGGACGCGAAGATCCTCGAGGAAGCCGGTGCCTTCGCGTTAGTGCTTGAGATGGTCCCGGAAAACCTGGCAAAAGAAGTGACTGAATCCCTGAAAATACCCACAATCGGGATCGGGGCAGGACGTTTCTGTGACGGACAGGTCCTGGTGATTAATGATATGCTGGGTATGAACAGGGGGTTCAGCCCGAAGTTTCTCAAGAAGTACGCGGACATTTTTTCCACGGTAACTGATGCCCTGGATGCCTACGCCGGGGAAGTAAAGAAGGGTGAATTTCCCACCGCCGAACATGGTTTTAAGTAACACTACATGTTGTGCATGTCACTTTTTAAAACAAGGTTTTGCAATGAGAAGGGATGCCTGTCAACGTAATAGAGAGACCAGAGCAACACGGTAATAACGGCATCCCTTACCATAAGTCCCCACCCAATAGTTTCGTTGATTCCCAGGTAAGATAACTCGAAGCATCCGCATTCGAAAGTTCTTCCCTGTGCCAGGTTGATGATGATGGCAGTGATGAACACCAGCATTAAAATAATTCCCGCCATAGCCGCAGGCCTGATGTTAAATCCCATGAGAAGGCAGATCCCGGCGAACAGTTCAATATAGGGGATCACGATGGCGGCGTATGGAAGCAGGTTATCTGAAAGTATCCTGTACTGTGCTATGGAGTTGGCAAAGCCGGATGGATCAATGATCTTGAATATGCTTGAATATACGAAAAGCAGGCCGATGGCAATTCGTACTATAATTGTAAGGCTGTTGCCGTATACATATTCCTGTACTTGTCTTTTAATTCGTTTCATGAGTGTTACCTGCTGAAGAATCTTTGAAGTCATCATTCTGTTCAATGGGAAGAGAGAGTGTCTGCCATGCTTCAATCCCCTCCCCGAATATGTAAATGGTGCGCGTGTATCCCAGTGTAACGAAGCGCCTGGCCAGTGTTTCTGCAAGTCCGCATGAGTGATGGGAGCAGTATATCACCATTTCAACCGGGCCGTTTATCCTTGAATACTGTTCCTGGATGGCTTTCATTGAAAGTGATTCAGGATTTGCGGGTATATTGACCGCTCCCTCGATGTGTTCCTGCATATATTCAGCATGTGACCGTGAGTCAATGAATAGGGCTATTTCTGCCGCGTGTTTTATCCTGGTTTCTTCAGCATTGATGTGTACGATAGTGTCATACTGCAGTTTTTCCCTTGAAACCAGTTCAAATCCTTCGGGATGCCACGCGTTTACCAGGAACCCGGTTCCCGATGCCAGAAGCATAAGCAGCAGGGCCCTGGAAAAAGTTTTTTTAAATGAATTACCTGTGAACATTAATCGAACCTCAGCCCCTTGTATTGTCCCGAAACTTCTTTTTTATACTTTCTGATGAGTTTGCGTATTCGGGAATCGTCAGATGGTTGCCTGTCATCGGGTAGAATGAACCGGTTGTTGTGTCGAGACAAGACACCGTTTGTAAGTGTAATCTCCAGTATACCGATATGCGCCCCCCCGGCACCTGCCTGAACGATGATAGTGTTACCTACCTTCTCAGGGGGGTCAAGTAATGTCTGGGTATGTCCCCCGATTATAATGTTGATGTCCGGATTGTTTTTGGCGATTTTCCTGTCATGTTCAATCCCGCTGTGGGAAAGGAGTATAATACAGTCCACGTTTTTTTCTTTCAAAGTATCAATAACCTTTTTAAGTGATGAGTCTGGCGGCCCTGTTCTAATGGTTTTTTTTACACTGCTTTTATAATACTTGAACACGGATGGGTCAATAATTCCAGTGATGCCGTATGTGATAGAACCCTTGCGGATAACCATGCTGGATTTCCAGGGAGATATCCATTTCCCATTGTGCCGCATCTGAAGGTTGGCACATACAAAGGGGAGACGGGGGGTGTACTTTTTAAATACCCCTGTTCCCACAGTCATTTCCTGGTCTCCCATGCAAATGGCGTCGTAATCAATATGACGCAGTGATTTTACTATGTATTTTGCCAGGATGGGGTCAGGGCTGTAGGTGAAAAAATCCCCGGTGCTGCATAATAGAAGATTGGCGTTATTGTTTCGAAGCTTCTGTATGGCGGTTGCCCGTTTTACCAGCCCACCGTTTGGGCTTGCGGGACAATGGCAATAATCCAGGTTGCCGTTTAATGAATTCGTATATACCACCTGTCCCCTCTTTAGACTTGTCTCTGACAATGCTGATGGGATGACTCCAAGTGGCATAAAAAACATTACTATTATGACGATGACGAATAAATGAATTATTATTGGACGCATGATTCGTATCCGGTTTTATTTATCATTTTTTACAATCAATAGCCTGGTAACCGGGGTTACCTGATAATGCGGAAATCGTTTCGGTCTATTTTTTCAAAAATCCTGTGTGTAATAAAAAGCTCTACGAGCCTGTTGTCAAGTTTATTGTGATTCCCTTCTTCTTTCAGAATTGCCAGGGCTTTATCAAGGGTAATGGGAGCTTTGTACGGCCTGTCAGTTGCAATCAACGCGTCATATATGTCTGCCAGCGCGATCATGCGTGCCTGGAGGGGAATGTTCTCTTCACCCTTCACTCCGTCCGGATAGCCCGTTCCATCCATTTTTTCATGATGTTTCAGTGCAAACTCCGGTATTCGCCGGTATTCCGGCGGCCATGGTATCTTGCTTACGAAGTTGTATGTATGGGTTACATGACTTTCAATTTCCTTCCTCTCCTGTGGATTGAGGCTTCCCCGTTGAATGCCGAGATTGGTTTCAATTTCAGGGGTAAGTATGCAAAGCCTGTTGCCTTCAATGTCGACGCAGTCAAGGCAGGTTACAGAAGACTCCAACTCATCAAGCATTGCCGATACATCAGCATCCAGTACAACCGGTTCGTTCAATTGTACAATGGTGTCCTTAATATTCATGATTTGCTGCAGCACCCTGTTGCGATGCTCTTCCAGTTCACGGGCTTTTTTACTGTACTGCGAGCTGGTTTCGGTGTCTATTGCCATCTGTACCTGGTCAATGGCAAACATCAGTTCCTGGTACCTGTACAGGTAATCCATTTTCAGCAGAAGATTATCGAGATCCCGTGGATATAGCTTTTTAGATTTCTGGAAGATGGCAACATCTATGTATACTTTGCCGAAATCATGAAGAAGGGCCGCGTATTCGAGCTCTTTCAATTCGCTGTCAGAAAAATATGTATCCTTGAAAGGGCCTTTATTTGAATTGTTTATGGCCTGAGCCAGTTCCATGCATATCTGGGCAACCCGGAAAGAATGACCCGACGTGGCTATGTCCCTGGATTCAATGGCGATAACCGATGCCTTGACGAATTCTTCGAACTGGTTTCGTATCTGCAGCATCATACGGTTGTTTTCGATTGCGATTGCCGCCTGGCTGGCAACCGACTCCATCAGGCTTTCATAACGTTCATCGAATGGCACAACCTTCGTGTTAAAATCTTCGGGGGTGCTCAGTACAACTTCGAAAGCTTCGTTGCCGGTGCTTTCCTCCGTCCCGTCCAGGTATTCTTTGCTGTTTATAAGCTGGATAACCCCGATTGCCTGATCGAGATGGTTAACCATGGGTACCACCAGCATGGATTTGGACCTGTAATCGTGTATCTTGTCGAATGACGAGTTGAAAGATACGGGGTCACTGGAGTTAAGAAGATAGACATCAGGGATATTGAGTACATTTCTTGTAACCGCCACGTATCCGGCTATGGAATTGGCATCCATTGGTATGGTAAATTCTTCATAGGGAAGTTCCTTGGAAAAAGTATGAGAATACTTGAAGCGAAGCTGCTTTGTCCCGTCTTCCCTTTCTTCTATGAGATAAATGCTGCCCGCGTCAGCCCCGGTGATCTTTTTGCTGAGATACAGGATGAGTCTCAGCAAACGGTCGGGGTCTTTTTCCACCGAGAGGGCCTTCCCTATATCTATGAGGGCTTCGTGGTCGTGCTGCGTGTCCTGTAACTGGTTGATATAGCGCTTGTTGGATTCCGAGACGTCATTTTGAATCTGTATAAGTTGAAATCCTTTCGTGGTGAGAAACCTGAATTCAGATTCGGATATAGATGTAGTGCGGACTGAAAGAATGGTGTCCACATTGGAGAAGGACATGGTGCCATTGCTGCTGTTGTCAATGAGAACAAACTGTGTATACGTTGGTTCGGGAAAGGTGGCGATAATGCTGGATAGGTCACTGAATTCTTCTATCGATATAAAAAAGACAAGGCCCCTGTATGTGTAAGATGGTTGTTCATGCTTATTATCACAGTTGAGGAGATCATCAAAGGGGGGAGATATTATTCGGATTCGGTCAGCATGGCTTTCGGGGACTTCTATGAAATCCTGTATCGTACGGGAAATGCAAATAATCCCGTTAAAGTTATCCAGATCCTCGGCCAACCCATCCTCCCATGTCAACGAATGTGGTGTATATCGTGATTTAACTTGTAAATTATTATTCATTCCTCGTCAATCATATTTCAGCCGGCCGGACGGGGTTTTGATGATGGTATTCAATGTATGATGAACAGTAAAGAATGCTATAATAGTTATTGACCGAATGAGGGTATACCCGTAACATCATTTACACAATAGTGACAAAGACATAACGCATTAACCTGCAAGGAGAGACTGTACATGAAGAAAATCATGCTGCTGATAGCTGTATCTGTTATAGTGCCGGTATTCGCGGGCCAGGCTCCGGCTAACGCACGGGACGCAATACAGCTTGACCAGTTCAATAAGACACTTACCGATATTGCAAAGAAAACAATTCCCAGGGTGGTAAACATATCAGCCCGGAAAAAAGTGAAAAATGGCGGACAAAACGGACAGGAACATCCCTTTGGTAAACGATTTCCTTTCGATATACCCCGCAAATCAGAGGCCATGGGGTCGGGGGTCATTGTTGATAAAAAGGGATATATTGTAACAAATAACCACGTAATAAAAGATACCAGTTCTATTACCATCACGCTATCGGATTCACGATCTTTCGAATGTGAAGTAGTGGGAACTGATCCCGCCACTGATATTGCGGTAATCCGTATAAAAGGTAAAGTTCCTGACGACCTTCCGGTAATAGAGATGGCTGATTCAGACAAAATTCAGGTGGGAGAGGTTGCCATTGCCATTGGTAATCCATTCGGTTTTACACAAACCGTTACCATGGGTATCATCAGCGCCACCGGACGTGAAGGGGTGGGCCTTGCCGATTATGAATATTTTATCCAGACCGATGCTGCAATAAACCCGGGTAACTCGGGGGGTGCCCTTGTTAACTCTGACGGGAAGCTCATTGGTATCAATACCGCCATATTTTCACGAAGTGGGGGCTACATGGGCATAGGTTTTGCCATCCCTGCCAACATGGTAAAGAACGTGGTTAAAGAACTGATGACCAGCGGGAAGGTGGTTCGTGGCTGGCTGGGGGTATATATTCAGGATGTAAACGAAGACCTGGCTGCAAATTTCGGGTTCGATGGAGATAAGGGAGTACTCATCGCCGATATAATGGAAGACTCTCCTGCTGAAAAATCTGATGTGAAAATTGGTGATATCATAATCGGGGTTGATGGAAAAAAAGTTGATAACGTATACGAGCTTAGACGGGTGATCGCTTCAAGTAAGCCGGGAAGTACGGTGAACCTGAAATTAGTGAGAAAGGGAGAAACAAAAACGGTAAAATTTACCATAGGCGAAATGCCGGTGAAGACAGCCGGTAAGAATGATGAAACAAAATCACCGTCAGAGGATTCAATCGGGCTGGTGGTGCACGAGATCGACGAGCGGATCGCCTACCAGTTCAGGATAAAGGACAGCAGCGGTGTGGTTGTGGTGAAGGTAAAACCGGGAAGCTTCGCGGCCGCGGCTGGTATTATCAAAGGCGATGTGATCAAGGAAATAGAAAAAAGCCCGGTTGCGGATATAGGTGATTACCACAGGCTTTTAAAGGAATATAAAGAAAAGGAAACCCTGCTCTTCCTTGTTAAACGGGGAGGGGTAAACAAGTTCGTGGTGGTGAAGAAAACTGATTGATAAGCAATACTATGTCTTCACACGTTATTCCAGGCTGGTTGGGGAATAACGTGTGAAGTACTGTGTTAAAATACAATTCCTGCGCAGAGATACAGTATGGGTGCCCAGGTTACATCAGCATCATCGTTACCACCTGCAGGCTGTGACAGGAATCCGCCATCTACGAAAAATATGTAGCCACCATCAAGAAGATACTGAAGTTCTATGCTCAGGTTGATCCCAAGCCCATCAGCGTCCGTTTCTACGCCTGAAGGTTCAACGTCAAGCCTGTCCCTTGTGGATTTTCTGTAGCCTATATTGAGACCTGGCTTGAGTGCCATTTCCGGTGAGAGGATGAGACGTGGTTTGAAGGCAAATCCAAGCTCGTAGAAATTGGCATCTGCTTCATAATCGTACTTGGATATGCTGAACATTGAATAATTAAAGTAACCACCTACCGCGAATTTAGGTGATATGTACATGTCACCTATGGCACGTAAAAGAAAGCCGTTTTCCTTGTCTACTTCGACATCCTCGATGTCAATTGTTCCAGGAAACCAGATTCCACCGCAAATACCTATATCATATTCCCTGTTCTCAAATCCACTTTCCTGCGCGAACAGCGCAGGTGTCAACAAGAGAACTACCAATACAGATAAGAAGATGATAAGTATTTTCCTGATTGATACCTGTTTCATGCCTTCCTCCTGTAAGCTTTATTTTATTGTGTTTCTTCTGCTCCGATCGTCTCGCTGTTAACGGCCGGCCAGTGGAAGCAGTAATTTAAGCTGAATATGTACGTGGTGAATCCCTTGTTGTCACCGCTTGATGATACCTGCTGAACAAGGGAACTGAGGGTAATATTCCATGGCTGGTATATTACATCAATTCCATACAGGGTGGCAGTTGGTGAAGTTGTAGTTACATCATCAGAATAACTGGTTGGTGTGTTGTCAGAGTAGTCGATGCTGGCGGTGCCGGAGAGTTTCATGAACATGATAAATGGGGTAAGCACGAAATCATTTAGTTTAAAGCTGAGCTGTGCCCCACCCTGTGGCCCACGCATGTTGGTCCGGATGTCCAGCTCGGCTGTAGTAGTCCCGTCATCATAATCTATACCGATATAGTTCCATGTAAAATTGAATCCACCAAAGAGAATCAGTACGAATTTGTCGTTTCTGATCGCCTGGAATTCCAGGTCAACAGGAATTGAAAGCAGCCACAAAGTCATGGTGGCGTCGTTGCCGACATCACCGTACGCGGTAACAATTGCCCCCCCGAAATCAATGGCGAAAATATCCCTGAAGGCATACCGGTAAAAACCGTTTATACCACCGCCATAGACCTCAATATCACCGGAGATCCCTTCCTGGTTTTCACCTTTGAGGTAAATGGCCGTAGCCCCCACCTTGAGGTCTTTGTCCCCCCTGTCGAACTCGAACCAGGGAACAGGCGGTGGAGACAATTGAAAATTGCTCTGGGCAGCCGTAAGCTGTGCAATGGGCATAATTATTAACATGAGAGATACGTTCAAGACGGATAGACATACATTGCGTTTCATGGAAGACCTCCTGCATCCTGATCATGTTGCCGTCAGATGCGGATATATTTCTTCCAGAGACACGTATATTTGGCACAGCAGGGTAGGATTGTTCGGAATGAAGAATGAGTGTTCATTATGCATGCATGACTTCCGAACCAGGCATGCGTTGTCTCTGTATATACTTGAAACCACCTTGATGGTGAGTATATTAGATCAACAATAAAAATATGTCAACAGAAAAATGTATCTGTTCTTTTCAATAGTACTTTAAGCCAATCCTGTCTTTTACCATGTCCAGGGTTTCGGCTGCAATGGTTCGGGTTTTTTCAGCCCCCTTCTTCATGATATCCACGATATCGTCGGGCCGGGATGCCAGCTCTGCCCGACGTTCCCTGAAGGGTTTGAAATATTCCCAGATGAGTGCAAAAAGTTCTTTTTTGGCAGTGCCGTATCCAAGTCCCCCCTCCAGGTATTTCTGCCGCATCTCTTGCTTCGCGGTTTCATCAGCAAACAGTGAGTACAGGGCAAATACATTGCATTTGTCCGGATCTTTTGGTTCTTCAACCGGGGTAGAGTCGGTGACGATTCCCATCACCTTTTTCTTCAATGGTTTCTCTTCTTCAAATATGTTGATGGTGTTATTGTAGCTTTTTGACATTTTCTGGCCGTCGACGCCGGGTATTACCGCCAGGTCGTCGTTAATAAGGGGTTCTGGTATTACGAAGGTTTCACCATAGGTGTTATTGAAACGTTCAGCTATATCCCTGGTGATCTCGATATGCTGTTTCTGGTCTTTCCCTACCGGAATGACTTCTGACTGGTATAGCAATATATCTGCAGCCATAAGTATGGGATATGTGTACAGGCCTGAATTGGGTGTAACCCCTTTGGCAACCTTGTCCTTGTAGCTGTGGCTTCGTTCAAGCAGCCCAAGTGATGTGTGGCATGCCAGTATCCATGTAAGTTCGGTTACTTCGGGAACATCAGATTGCACCCAGAAATGGCATTTTTCAGGATCAAGCCCGAGGGCAAGGAAATCGATCGCCGCCTGCAGGGTGTTGTGTTTCAACGATTCACTGTCATGTATGCTGGTGAGGGCGTGATAATTAACGATGAAACAGAAAAGATCGTGGTTTTCCTGGAAACTGATCATTGGTTCCATCATTGCAAAATAGTTACCGATGTGTAATGTACCCGATGGCTGTATGCCTGATAATACCCGTGACATGATAGATAACCTCTATTTCTGGATAATGATAACGGTAAACCAATTACAGGCGGGTTGTGTTACGTCAATAAGAAAAACAGATTATTGAAAATTTCAGAATTGTCCTGTTAAAGGTTAACTGCGTACATAAGTATCGATGAATTCTTCTTCGGAGAGAAGGGTGATGAACTGGTCAAGCTTGGCAAGTTTGAAAATGCTTTCCACGTTTTCATTCAGGTCGAAACATATAAATTCGACGTCATTTTTTAATGCAAGGTTCATGCACCGTACAAGGGAGCCTATTCCAGAGGAATCTATATACTTGAGATTTTGAAGTTTTAAGGCGATAAGCCTGGGTTTCTCATCCAGGTGTTTTTTATACACGGTTTCAAAATTGTGAACCTCGGAAATATCATATTTCCCGATGAGGTTGAAAATCACCATGTTGTTTTCTTTGTGTATGTCAATCTGCATTTTTTATAAGTATATATGACATTTTATTTTTTCTATATTCATTGCCATGTAGTTAATGATATTTTCTATAAAAAGTCAACAAAAAATAACTTGCAGAAATAGGTGCAGTTGTGGACAATTCCCCCAGGTATACGTTATTTTCTGATAATAAGTTCCGTTTTACGGGACGTCAGGCATTCTATAATCGAAGAGGGGTTTTTATTATGAAGAAAAATGTTGGAATTGAAGACAGGTATATTCGTTTTCTTATTGGGTTCTCTTTGTTGTTAAATATAATTGTGCTGGAGCCGGGGATACTGGGCGGTATTATTCTTGCCGTGCTGGCTATCGGGATATTGGCTTCAGTATATACATCATACTGCTGGGTATATGATATACTGAATATAAGCACTACCCACGATCAGCCTCTCAATGAAGAAGCTGATGCTCCACAGACACAGGAATAAATACCCGTAGGCTATTGATTTTGTTAAAAAGCAGGAATGGATGTTCCTGCTTTTTTTTTGACATCAACAAAGAACCATATTACTATATCGTAGAAGGTTCAATCACCCTTCGATCATGATCTCCATTATCCCGGTTTACATTGAAATACTCTATTCAATTGAGAGTTATTTTTCTAAAAAAATAGTGACTACTCAGCTATGACTAAAATATTGATCATTTACTTCATAATGGAAAGGAATTGGAGCATCTCCCCCCGCCGAAGGCGGGGGGAGATGCTGGATTATTATTCATTTTAGAATAATTTTGATTATTCAGCATGACAGCTGAGTAATTACAAAAAAATATTGCTTTACAACTATATTGTGTTAATATTAGAATTACATAAATTAATTAAAATATGAAGTGTATTTGGTCAAGGGGGAGATATGGATGTAGAAAAAACCCTTCAGTCAATTCAGGAACAAATGGCTGATGTTGTAGACGCGAGAAAAGACAAGTTGTCAATGGTTGTTTTCAGTGGAGACCTGGATAAGCTTCTGGCAGCGTTTATCATCGCTACAGGTGCTGTTGCAATGGGTCTTGAGGTGGTGATGTTTTTCACCTTCTGGGCAACACCCGCCCTTCGCGATAAGAAGAAAAAGGGCAAGGGTAAAGATATATTCGCAAAAATGTTCGGTTTTATGCTGCCTAAGGGGCCGTCAAAAGTTACCCTATCGCAGATGAACATGGGTGGCATGGGAACTGCCATGATGAAAAAGATCATGAAAAAGAAAAATGTTTCAAGCCTGGAGGAAATGATCGAACTGGCAGGAGAACTGGGTGTGCGGATATTCATCTGCGAGATGTCAATGGACCTGATGGGTTTTACAAGGGATGAGATCATTGATTATCCCGGCCTTGAGTCTGTTGGAGTTGCATCATTTCTATTAGAGGCTGGTGATAGCAAGATACAGTTATTCATATAGATACGATCAACTTACATATGCTGGACATTTGCTGTTTGTTGTAGTATTATAAATGTTGGATTAGTATATTATTTAATCAAAAAAGGAGTTTCAAATGAGTGATATCACAGTTGATGTTAACATGGATTTAAAAGGGCTTGCGTGTCCATTGCCCGTGGTAAAGGTAAGTCAGCAGATAAAGAAAATGGATGTGGGCCAGGTGCTTGTTGCAGAAACAACCGACCCGGGAGCCCACTCGGATTTTCCCGCCTGGGCAAAATCAAGTGGCAACGAGATCCTGGATACTGTTAAAGAAGGTAACGTGTCAAAGTTTTACATTAAAAAGGTGAAGTGATAATGCTTCACCTTTTAAGGTGTGGACAAATATTAAAATTGAAGGGGTATTATGATGTGGGATAGTGTCAGCTATTTTATACTGGTGCCGATGGTATACATGGCTTTTGCCGCCCTGATCATTGGACTGATTTATAAATTGCTGCTGGTCTTTTTTTCACCCGGGATGAAAGGGATAACACCTGTTTTTCCGCAAAAAGCACCTAAGCTCCTGGGTATTATTACAGATGCTTTTTTTCTTCCAACTACTTTTAAAAAGCAGAAAATTTTCTGGTTTATGATATTGATCTTCCATATCGCCTTTGTATTGCTCTTTGTCGGTCACCTGGAGCTGATTGCTGAATTCAGATGGATACAGGTTATTCCTCACCAGGTTTTTCTTGGCGCAGGGGCTATTGGTATTATCCTGATGATAACAACCCTGTATTTTCTTTTCAGGAGATTCGGTCAACCATACCGGAGAATATCGGTGCCGGAAGACTATATAGTTTTGCTGGTATTGTTTTTCTGTATTATGTTCGGGTCCATTCTTCACCTGGCAGACAGGTATAGTGATTATGGTTCGGTGCTTCATGTTGGGGTGCAATCATACAGATCTTATCTCTGGGGTTTGTTCACCTTCCAGCCTGACCTTTCATACCTGATTTCTGAAACATCGCATTTCACCATACTTGTGCTGCATGTACTGTTCGCCAACATATTTTTAATTATGTTCCCATTTACAAAGATGGTGCATTCAGTATTCACATTTTTAGCACATAACAGGAAGAGGATGTAATTATGGAAAAGGAGAAGGTAAGAGAACTTAAAGACGCTTTTAATAAAAAGCTTAATAAACCATTGAGATATTACCTGGACCTCTGTACCCGCTGCGGTCTGTGTTATGATACCTGTCACGCCTACCAGGGTGTTCCTAAAGAGATTTACACACCCGTGGGCAGGGCAGAGGTGGTACGCAAGGTGTTCAAGAAGTATTTTAAACCAACCGGGTTCTTTTTGCCATACTGGGGTGATGCTACCGAGTTGGATGATCACGTTATGGATGACGTGTATGAAGCGGCTTTCTCGTGTACCGGATGCCGAAGGTGCATGGTTTATTGCCCTTTCGGAATTGATATGGGCATGTTAATGACAATCGCCAAGCAGCTCTTGCTTACAAACGAGACTGCCCCCGAAGAGCTTGTAATGCTTGCCGATGGTGCGGTTGAGAAAGGGAAGAGTATAGAAGAATTTAAGGAAGGTTTCAGATCTGTTATTGAAGATCTCCAGGTTGAGGTGAAGGACCGACTTGGCGCGTCTTCTGCCGAGGGGCTTATTCCCATGGACAAGGAGAACGCGAATATACTCTTTGCAGGGCTTTCCGGGGCACACTCCATTGTTCATCCTGCCGTGATATTTAATGCCGCAAAAGAAGACTGGACGTTGAGCTTTTTTGAGGCGGTCAATTTCGGATATTTTGCGGGTGATTCTGAGAAGGCGGATTTTATCGCGAAGCGCATTATTAATGAAGCTATCAGGTTGAACGTGAAAGAAGTTGTGATCGTTGAATGTGGGACCGCCTTTAGGATTCCTAAATTTTTGATGGGTGATCTACCTTTCAAGGTGAGCAGTATCGTTGAGGTTATTTACCGGTACATTAAGGAAGGCAGAATTAAGATAAAAGAAAAGGCTGTGGAGGACGTAGTCACCTGGCATGATCCATGTCAGTTGGGGCGAAATGGCGGAGTATATGAAGAACCCAGGGAGATCGTCTCCATGCTGGCCAGGGATTTCAGGGAAATGAGCCCCACCAGGGAGTTTAACTGGTGCTGCGGTGGCGGTGGCGGACTGGTTGCCCTTGATAATGAAGATTTTCGAATTAAAAGCGGTAAACCGAAAAAAGAACAGATTGATGCTACAGGGGCTAAAATGGTAATCACCGCGTGTGAGAACTGTGTGTTGCAGCTAAACACCATTAAGAGCGGTTATAACATGGATATTAAAGTTGAATCGCTGACAGAACTGGTGTCGCAGAATCTCGTTTTATAGTATTATCACGGATATCATAGTGCAAAGGGCAGGGGTAATTATTCCTGTCTTTTGCACTATCAATACCCCCTGGATTCTATTTGCCGTATAAGGAGAGAAACTTTTTTGTACCCGGGGTCTTCATTCTCTACCTGTGTAAATACTTCCCTGGCCTCTGAAAGACGGTCCAACCTGTAGAGTATCTTCCCTTTCTGGTATAAAAATTCGGTTTTCACCGGGTTTTTTTCAAGGGCAATGTCAATAGAAGACAATGCTGATTCATATTCTCCTTTTTTAGACTGGAGCTTACTCAGAAGAAACAGGTGGGCACCTGACATGGACCTGGCATTAAGTGATTGAAGAATCTCAAGTGCCCGGTTGTACTCCTTTTCCCTGTAATATTTAACCGCATTCTTGAGATAATGTGAGGGAGAAACCGGTTTGCCGATTTGGGAAATAACAAGTGTGATATCATCCTGTCTGCGTGATGTAGCGTCCCTGGTGAATCCATCGATGTCTTGTACAATTATATCAAGCTGTTCCGCCAGCGTTAATTCGCGTGAAGCCATGAGAATATTCTGAAAACGCTCGTCACCGTAAAAATTGCCCGATTCGTCACGGGCCTCGGTGATGCCGTCGGTATACAGTACCAGCCGATCGTTGCTGTGCAGCTCAAAATTACTGCTTGTATATGCGAAATCGGGATTTGCACCTATGAAGAACCCGTCACTTGTTAAAGGGAATATGGTACCGTTGTTTGTGAGAACGTATATTTCGGTATGGCCGCAATTGGTATATTCCATCTGCAGGTTGACAAGGTCCAGTGTCCCAAGGAACATGGTAAAATAGAAACCGGTCTCAACAAGCAATGGAGTAAGTATTTGATTGATATTTGTGCATATGGCAGCAGTTGACTGCTCTTTTTTCAGCTGGCTTTCGACTTCCGCGCTGATCATAGATGTGAGCAGTGCGGAAGGTACCCCGTGTCCGGATACATCCACGATATATAAAGCCAGATGCTCGTTGTCCAGAAATACGAAATTATAAAAATCCCCGCTTACCTCCATGAGTGGTGCGAAATGAACCTTGCTTTGTATGTGAGTGTTCGCGGGTAGTTCCGAGGGGAGTATTTTCTGCTGAACATTTTTTGCTACCTGGAGTTCAAAAATCATCTGTTCGTTCTTCTGTTGCAGCTCATGGGTTCGTTCTTCAACAAGCTTTTCGAGATTGTTCTTCAGGTTGGTTATATCCTGATACATTCGTGAGTTGGCCAGCGAAATAGAAGCGGCATTCCTGATGCTGTTAAGAAAGCGTACCTCGTCATTTGAAAGTGGTTTCAGGTTGGAGCGCTCTGACATCAGTATAATGCCGATCAACTCCCCGTTTTGTATAAGGGGTACGATGAAGTCCGCGTTGTTTCGCTGAAGGAATTCAAGGATTACTTCCCTGTGGTATTCATATTCAGGCCTGGTCTCCACCATTTGTTTTTCAATAATATCATTCCTGGTGCTCAGCAAAGTACTCAAAGGTTCGTCAAGCAGGATGGATGACCCGTTAATATTGTAATAGAGTGAATCATCTTCGTTACGCTGTAGAAACACATCAACCGAACGAACAAGGAGGGTTCTTTTAAGGGTATCAGAAAGCTCATTTATAAAGAGGTTTAGATCCTTCAGTATGGATATTTCTTCAATAAAATGAGATTCTGTGCGGATAAGGTTGAATTTACGCCGGTTAAACAGCTGATTGATAAATGGCTGAATGTTTTTAAAATACAGGTAATTAAAGAAAAACCAGGCAATGAGAATCCCAAAAAGTGATTCGGGTGCAATATCTGAAAAGTATGGATAAAGCAGCTTGAATATAAAAATATTTGGTATAATTATCAATGATGATATGACAGCCCACGTAAAGGTAACGTGCAGGATGCTTCTAATGTCAAGCAGCCTGTATCGAAGAATACCGTATCCCATTATTGAAAGTGACAGGAACATAAAGTTACCCAGCGGGTAAAAGTTATACCCGAGGATGGCCGGAAGGTTGAAGACTGTTAATATACCTGTAAGATTAAGGGCATACAGGATGTACTTGATCTTCATCTTCGTTACCTGGTTGGTCTCAACACGGATTCTCTGAATACAGAGAACAATACCATATACCAGTACCGCGAAGGCGTATACCGCGAAAAAGTTAAAGGCGATTCCCGCTCTTGCGATATACCCCCATGTGAATGAATTCAATCCTTCTATGTAGTATTCACTGTGGGCAGTCAGTGCGAATATAAAACTGAGGGCAAAGGTGATGTATTCAACTTTTCTTTTTTTAAGCTCCAGTATCTTATGGTAAAATGCCAGGTTGACGAATGGTAGAAACACATAAATCGTATGGATACTTCGTTCAACTTTTAGTATGGATTCCTTTGACTCAAGAAGATGATGGGACAGGAAAGCCGGGGCAAGCAGGGTCCACATTACACAAACCAGGGCAAACAGTATGTTTTCTGATTTCAATTTACCCTTTGCAATAGAAATGAAGGCAAGTGTTATCCCTACCATAAGTGACATCAATGGTGGAATCATGTATATGTTAAAGTTATTAATCAATTGGTCCATTGTGATACTATAATCCTGTATTTCAAAAGGTGAATATTAAATGTAAATATGTGCATATAAATTATACCGCATTTTTCTGTCACACAAATAAATAATTAGTTATGCCTGGTGAAAGATTCTAAAGAAAACCCCTCAGTCGTGCAGGCCGAAGGGTTTTCCTGTATTCATTGGTCTAAGCTGTAATGATGCCTGCTATCGTTTCAAGTTGATCAATTCCTGCAGCATCTGGTCTGAGGTGGTAATGGTTCGTGAGTTTGCCTGGAAACCTCTCTGGGTTATGATCATGTCGGTAAACTGTTCTGAGAGGTCTACGTTTGACATCTCCAGGGTTCCGGCAACCACCTTTCCTCTTCCTGCTTCTGCTGCTGGTCCTATATTCGGAAGGCCGGAGTTATTTGATACTTCGTACAGGTTTTCACCCGCGTTCTCCAGCCCCTGCTGGTTGGTAAACACGGCCGTTGCAACCTGTCCCACCGCCTGCTTTGTGCCGTTTGTATAAACCGCGGTAATTATACCGGAATTATCAATGGTGAATGACTCCATGTAGCCCATGCTGTACCCGTCCTGCTCAACTGCTTTTGTGGTTGAGGGGGACGAGAACTGGGTTATGCCTTCAACCAGGCCTGAACTGCCAAGATCCAGCCTTATATTGCGAACCGAAGGATCACCGGCTACCCGGTAGTTCAGGTTGGCGATCAGGTTGCCCTGGTTGGACTCATCCGGACTTGATTCATCAGCCACTGATACCAGTCGTCCTTCAGGAGTAAACCGCAGGTTGATCCTGCTGCTGGTGTTTTCCTGGTTGGCCTGGTTAGCACCGGCTGGTATATCCAGCGTAATGGGCCCTTCAGTGTCGGTTATTGCCGCGGACGCTGTCCACTGGTTGGTGTCTGTTTTCCATATGTTTAGAGTGAGCCGATGCGGGTCACCGAGATTGTCATACACATCTATGTTAGTTGTGACACCTGCTGATGCTCTCATCTGACCGGTGGCATCTGGAGGCAGGATCGGCAGCTTGGAGTCAAGGTTACATTTATAGCGAACGTTGGTTGTTTCCCTGGCCGGGATCTTGCCATACACAGGCACAACGATATCCTCTACGGTTCCAGACGAGTTGATTACTTTCTCACCAGTGGTGTCGGTTGTAGCCATCCATCCCTGCACCCGAAGGCCATTGGCGGGATTTACAAGTACCCCGTCACGGTCAAGGGCGAAAGTACCGGCCCTGGTGTACATGTTCTTGTCACCCTCTGCCACGATGAAAAAACCATCACCCGATATGGCAAGGTCGGTCTGGTTACCCGTGGTTTCCAGGCTTCCCTGTGTGAATATTTTATCGATGGAGGCAACGGTCATGCCCAGCCCAACCTGCTTGGGATTCACACCGCCCCTGTTCTCTTCGGGCTTGGCAGCACCGGCAATAGTCTGGGACAGCATGTCCTGAAATGTTACCCTGCTGGACTTGAATCCATGGGTGTTTACATTTGAGATGTTGTTTCCAATTACGTCCATCCTGGTCTGGTGATTCTTCAAACCTGAGACGCCGGAGAATAGTGATCGCATCATAGGGCAGATACTCCTGAATTATCAGTTTTTAACGAATATTTATTTACCTGCTCCTTCCGGAGCTACCATAGTCTTTTTAATACTATCGTTATTAATGGAATTATTCTTAACAGTATTGTGCGTGCTGTTTGACTGGTTTTGCAGGTATCTTCCAATCACCTGCTGTCTTTCACGGACCACCGGAGCCTGTTCCACTGTAGACACCTGTTGTGCAGTGGCCTGTGGGGGCTCTTCTTTTTTGGGAGGGTATACCGCGTGAATATTATCCATGGATACCTCCTGTCCCTGGATCTCCAGTTTCATGCCGCTCTTGGTAAAGACGATCCTGGAAACTTCACCCCTTAGAGAAGTGCCGCTTTCGGGAATGAATGCTTCAACCTCTTTTCCCAGCAGGGCATACGCGTCACCTGATTGTGAACGGGTGTTGAGCTTCTCCACACCCTGGCTGATGTTCGTCATCTGTTCAAGGGATGAAAACTGGGCCATCTGGCTGATGAATTCCCTGTCCTTCATGGGGTTTGTGGGGTCCTGGTGACGCATCTCGGTTACTAAAAGCTTGAGAAAGGAATCACGTCCCAGTCCGCCGGGGAGCTTTCCTTTTTCAGCCTTGATTTTCTGGTTTACTTCATTCGCCTGCCGGATGGCATGTGCCTTGTCCGCGGCTGACATCTGTGTATTAATATCACCCATATACAGCTCCTATATGATTAGATCAAGTGATCCTTCGTGGACGTGATGGTACGCCCCTGTATCATAATCCTCGGCTGCCAGGTGCCCTGGAATGCCGGGAATTACCTGTGTTTCGTCTTCGGTGTCCTGTTTCTGATGGCCGCCATTACGTACATTCACCTGGAACTCACCCACGGATATGCCCTGTTCCTGTAGTGACTGTTTCAGGTGGGCAAGATGGTCCATCAGCATCTGCCGTGCCTCAGCGTTATCCACCAGGAAGCGGCCGTTTAACACCCCATGCTCAAGGCCAAGGTTGATGTTGAGATTGCCAAGTGAGTCAGGATGCATTTTCATGGAGATGGACCCGTTCTGGTTGTTCAGAACGGTCATTTTTGCCTGCTGCATGATCTGCTGCAGTTGCTGGTCAAAGACCCCCTTTGCCGAAGCATGTGAAGGGGTGTTGCTGAGTGACGCCTGGCCAAACAGCCTGTGATTACTGTTGTTAAAGTTGAATGACGAATTCTGCTGGTTCTGCTCGGTATTACTGCCGGGAGCATCAGAATGTGATGTGACTACCGGGGTGCCCGCAATATTTGATTTCGCCATATCCGCACTTACTTTCGGATCAACGATACCCGTTGATGCCTTCGCGGGTGTCTGCTGTTTGCTGGCAGCCTCGTGACTGATCTTTTTAATGGTGTCTGCCAGTTCTGATAAAAGTTTTTTCGTATCCGTGTTATCCATTGGTTCAAATAACTTGCGGTTGGCCGCGTGGGCGTTCTTAGCCGGAGTTTCAATTGATCGAATGAGTTTCTCGATATCATCTGCCAGCTTCGCGGACAGTTCTGAGACGAAACTCTTGTCTGCTTTCATACCCGAACTGTTCAATGATTCAAGCAGTGAGCGCAGCTGGGTTTTCAGGTCTTTAACTTCTTTAAGGGTATCCGGCAAGCTGGACAGCAGTTTCTCGAGATTCTTAAGCGATTGTTTCAGCGTATCCATATCCGGGCTGTTCTTCATTTTCTCAATATCAGCACGAATTTGCTGAACCAGGGCGTTAATGTCTGTGTTTTCTGAATTAACTGTATCTTTATCTTTATCGGTAATATCACTTTCATTGACAGGGGATTTAACTTTATCTGCTGGTGAATTATGTACTATGTTTTTCTCAGAATCATTTTTCTGGTTCGGGTCTGTCTCGTTTGCTCTTTTAGTATTATTATTTTTATTAAATTCAGCTGCCTGGTAAGATGTTTTTTCATCATCAGCCGGTTTATTCTGTGTTTGCCTGTTATATTCAGTTGTATTGGACTCAAATTCGTTGTTGCGTGTATCAGCAACAGCGCTTTCATCCCTGAGGCGAACTGATTGCAGTGTATCAAAAAAAGAAGTTGAGGGATTCTCGAGTCCTGCGTCACCGGGTGATTGCCGTCCGGTTGCTCCTTCCTTGATAGATTGCAGTTCAAATGGAACCAGGTTTATCATTTGATGCCTCATACACTAATATACTGTCGTAATTGCGGGATCAAGTATCCTGCTGCTATTAATATCGAAAATTATAAAAATAAACTGAACGGAAAATTCGATTAATTGCTGAATGTGCTAAAATTGATGTATCCCGTTGTAATGGCTAAAACTCGAAATTTGAGCAGGTGATAATGATTCTATGTGATTTGATATATAAAAATTTTATTAAAAAAATAAATTTTTTTTGTTGTCAAATATCACGGGTGCTATAACTATATATGTAACTTCTGCGTTAGTCGCAGTTAGTTTATGGATACTTCCATAATTGCCGATCCTCCATTTTGGATCCCAGACTCACGTCCCCA
>CAZVRB010000052.1:0-26003 GCA_964629365.1 uncultured Leptospiraceae bacterium | reverse complement strand
ATGAGCGGGAAACGGGATTCGAACCCGCGACGTCAACCTTGGCAAGGTTGCACTCTACCACTGAGTTATTCCCGCGTTGTTTTGCGAGCGGAGGGACTTGAACCCCCACGCCTTGCGACACCAGATCCTAAGTCTGGCGCGTCTACCAGTTCCGCCACGCTCGCGATTTCTGTACCAATATCGGAAAAAAGACTTAAATTGCAAGCGAATTTTTCAATATTCTCGTGGCGAAATCTGGGTTGCCCGAGAATCGAACTCGGAACCTACTGATTAAGAGTCAGGTGCTCTGCCAATTGAGCTAGCAACCCTCTCTATACCCTGAAATATAAAAGATCAGCTTCAATGGTAGGAACAATATTCCAGTATAAAAGATACTGTCAAGTTTTTTTCTATACAAATATTTCATCCGGCAAGGAAAAGCATCATTTCCTGTATGGCCCGCATGTAGCCGGACAACCCGTAAGCCAGTATAGTGTTGTGATTGGCCCCGGGTATGGCCAGGAACCGCTTGTATTCGGCCCTGCTTGCGGCATGAAGGGCTTCGGCATCACTGAAGGGGATAATGTGATCGTGTTCTGCGTGTATAATAAGAGTGGGCCCTGAATAAGCATGTATTTTATCAACATTGTTGAACCCGTCCTGCTCTGAAATCCCTATTTTTGTTACATCAATTCCCAGTAATTCCATGAGGGGAATGGCATATGCAAAGCCACTTTCAATTACAAGACCATCGATATGCTTGCCATAATGATATACCAGCTCAAGAGCCGAAGCGCTTCCCAGTGAACGTCCCATCACCACCAGTGGACCACTATATCCTTCTTCATCCATGAATTTTCGTACATAATCGAAAATAACATGACAATCCCTCATCATTGAAGTGATTGCAGGATTTCCGTCTGATTTCCCATAACCCCGGTAATCAACAGGCATAAAATTGATACCCAGCTGGTTATAAACTACCGCAATGTCATCATAGTCAGCAACAATCTCACCGTTGCCATGAAAGAAAAGCATGAATGGCCTGTCATTTCCTGCATGATACAGGCGACTGCCGATATTAACAGAATCTTCCACCGGTATAAGAATTTCTCTGAATTTCCCCTCTTCAGTTTTTATGGTTGATTCGATCCTCGGATAGAATAGAAACTCCAGTATCTCAGGTCTGTCCATTTTACTGTAATCTATTGTTGTAATATCAATCATTTAGTATTCTCCTTTCGATACTATAAAAAATATAGACATTAAATTTTGGCTCATTCCTGAATTTTCACTTTTCACTTAATTCCATTTATCTGCGGTTAAAAATAATTATGTAAATTGCAATTCCATAGATTATTGTTATAAAAATTATTTTCAATTCCCAAGAATCCGGAAAGACCCTAAATTTAAAATGGTATATACATTGATTTAGTAATATGATAACTATTATGAGGATACATTTCAAGCGGTAAAAGGACTGAAGATCATGGACAATAACTCTCCCTTTTCAACTGTTGTATTTGCCGGGGGCGGCAACAGGTGTCTCTGGCAGGTGGGTTTCTGGTCTGTTGCAGCACCAGAACTGCAGATACAGCCAGAAACAGTGGCAGGTGTGAGCGCCGGTGCCTCCATGGCATGCCTGATTTTCTCCGGTCGTACAGATGAAACTTTCAATTATTTTATTGAACGAACGTCCGCTAACAAAAAGAATACCTATTTCTCAAATATATTCCGAGGTAAACCTGTTTTTCCGCATGAAGGAATGTACAGGGACGGCCTTTCCTTCGGGATTACTAATGAAACTTTGAAGACAATACATGAAGGACCTGATATCAGGATACTTATGAGTCATCCCCCCGCATGGAGCGGTCCAAGGCTGGCAACTTTACTGGGACTTGGCGCATATTCCATTGAAAAAATTATGAAAAATCCTGTACACCCCGAACTGGCATCAAGGCTGGGCTTTACACCTGAAATAGTTCGCGCGCGCGATTGCAAAACACCCGAAGAACTCATCGACACCCTGCTCCAGTCATCCTGTACTCCACCATTCACCCCATTGTGTTACAGGAACGATAAACCGGTACTTGACGGTGGACTCATAGATAATGTTCCGGTAAAGGCCATTGACGAAGGAAACGACAGCGTACTTGTACTTCTTACCCGTCAATATCCCATGGAGAATATACCGGCAACGGGCAACAGGGTTTATGTTCAACCCTCAGTTCCCATTAGAATATCCAAGTGGGATTATACTAATCCTGCCGGAATGCAGGATGCATACGATCTTGGTAAAAAAGACGGAGAGATGTTTGTTCAACAGGTGAGGAAAGCGGGGATTATCCCATCACTTCTTTGAGAAGTGAAACAACCTCGTGGTGGGTATAGGGCTTGGTAAGTACGCCGTCAAAACCAAAATCTTTATGCGACGCCATTACCCTGTTGTTGGCATAGCCGCTTGAAACAATGGCTTTTACCTGGGGATCAATTTCACGAATATCATCAATGATGTCCGCCCCTCCCCGGTGTCCTGGAACAGTAAGGTCGAGAATCACACAATCATAAGGGTTGCCATTTTCCCGTGCGCTGGAAAATTCATCGAGGGCCTCCTCTCCATTCACTGTTGTGATTACATCATAGCCTGCAGAATGGAGAATAGCAGACAGAACAGACAGGATATCAGTTTCATCATCCATCAACAGCACTCTTCCGCTTCCACTAAATTCGGAATTCTTGTATTTCTCATTCCCTGATGTTTTTTTCTTAGATGACGGCAGGTACAGGGTAAATGTGGTTCCACTACCCTCTTTGGAATCCACCATTAATTTTCCGCCATGATTATTTACGATTGAATACGCCACCGATAAACCAAGACCACTGCCTTGCTCCCTTGTAGTGAAATATGGATCAAATATATTTTCCTGTATCTCTTTCTTTATGCCGGGACCGTTATCGTGTATCGAGACCCTGACATACCCTCCCGTGTTCTCCGGTAATGATGCAGGTATATCTTCTGCGTTACGCGCTTCTATGTAAATTGAACCTGCATCCTTTGTGGCCTGTCGGGCATTGATGACGATATTCTGTATAACCTGGCTGATCTGGCCCTCATCAGCATTGATATATCTCAGGTTTTCCTCTATATCATATTCACAACGAACAGCCGAGCCGCTGAGCACAAAGGCAACAGTTTCTTTCAATATGGACTGCAGGGATATTACCCGTTTAATAGGTGCCCCGCCACGTGAGAAAGTCAACAACTGCTGGGTGAGGGTTTTTGCCCGTGCTGAAGCTTTCTCTGCATCTGCCAGGATATCCCCCAGCTTCTCATCTTCGGAGTAAACCATTTTTGCCAGCGAAATATTTCCAAGTATGGCAGTAAGAAGATTATTGAAATCATGCGCGATACCACCGGCGAATACACCCAGTGACTCTATCCTGGAAGACTTTATCAGCTCAAGTTCCATCTTTTTCCTGGATGTAACATCACGGATAACGATGACAACACCGGTCACCCCGGTACTGATGCCCGTTATGGGGGAGGCAACCAGTTCTACGTCATACCATGTTCCTTCGTCCACCAGTAACTTTACGTCAGAATATGAAACAACCTCCTGGTTTTTGATTACTGGTTCAAGCATGTGTTCAACCGGGATGCCGTTTTTATCCCCTACAAGAGTGAATACCGATTCAATGTTTTTCCCATTCAGTGAATCAGCACCCTGTTGTAATATTTCTACCGCCATCCTGTTGCACATGTCAATATTTCCATGAAGGTCGGTTGTGATGACACCGTCAGCTATTGAACGCAGTGTTGTTTCAAGCTTTTCAGTCTCGTTGAACAGGCGGTTATTGATATCCATTATTTCATGATGGTTGGTCTCCAGTTCTTCAGCCATCTCTTCCAGTTCTTCGTACTGGGCCTGTATCTTCTCGTACTGCCCACGGATGGTCTGCTCTGCTTCTTTCCTTTCGGTAATATCAACCGTGGATGTTATTACGGTTTTCTCATTCCCCCACATGAATATTTCCGCGGAAATCAGCCCATTACGAATTGAACCGTCTTTTTTCCGAATGCGGTATTCCAGGTCCCTGCATTTTCCATGCTTCATAAGCATGTCTACAAACTTCCTGTATTCCTGCTCATCCGCGAATATGTTGAGATCAAATATTGTGTTTCCCAGTGCTTCCTCTTTTGAATATCCTGCAAGTTTCTCTGCGGCCTCGTTAAAATCTATGTACAGGCCATCCGAAAATCTGTTCATTGTCATGGCTGCAGGGTTGCTGTTAAACGCCTTGTAAAATTTCTCTTCGGAGATCAGCAGCTCTTTCTCGTACTCTTTTCTTTCCGTAATATCAAAAGCAGATCCCAGCATCGCGGGTTTATTGTCAAAGACTATCCGTGTAGCCGAAAAATCAACCCAACGTACTTCACCACTCTTATGATTAATCATGAACTCGTACCGGGAGAGTACATTCTCACCCCTCTGCCTGGCCTGTCCCCTTTGGCGAACAATTTCCCTGTGATCGGGATGAACCACGAACCAGAAATCTTCTGTTTTAACATCATCAAAGGTATACCCGGTTACATCAACGAATGCCGGGTTTACATACTTGAATTCCTTGTCCTGTATCAAAAATATGGCAGCCGTGGTAGTCTCAGCTACCGCCCTGAATTTCTCTTCGCTTTCAAGCAGGGCAAGCTCTGTCATTTTGCGATCATGAATATCGGTGAGAATTCCTGTAAGTTCCATGCTGCTGCTTCCGGGTACAACCCGGGTGAGGGTTCTTACGTACCGCTGATCCCCGTCTTTTGTAACCAGCCGGTACTCCATCGGTTCATATACACCATTCAATGTTCGCACGAAACTCTCATGCACCTTTATGATATCATCATCATAAATGAACTCTGAGAAATGATGCCCTGTTATCTCTTCGGCGGAATGCCCGATAATTGTGCTGATAACGGGACTCACGTATGTGAGCACCCCTTCTGCTGTAATGGTGTATATTGCTTCCTGCAGGTTCTCAACCAGGTCTTTGTACCTTATTTCCGTTGCCCTTCGCTCGTATTCCACCCGCATGCGGTCAAGCAGGGCGGCGATATGCTCACCCATGGCTTTCAGGGAAATTACATCAGCATCTGATATATCTTTTTTTTCATGGGAGGCAATATTTAATGCTCCCGTGATCACCCCTCGCACCCTGATGGGTATTGACACTGTAGCAGTGAGTCCTTCTTTCATTCTGAAATCATCAGCAGGGAGATTCATATCGGCATACTTAAGCACTACCGGATCTCCTGCCTGGAGAAAATTGTAATTGGGAGTATCCGAGGAAAAGATTTCGGCTTTTTTTACAAACGTATCAGAAAGACCGTACGTATACAGGAGACGGTACGAATTACTTTCATTATCATACACGTACAGGCCGCCTGCATCCATGCCGGAAATCTTTATTGCCGTCTCGATTATAAAATTCAGGGCATCACGGTATTCCTTTTTTTCATTGAATGAGCGGGACGGATTCTGTAATATCTGCAGCACATCAAGGTAGGTTCGTGTTGTGCGGTGGTTTTGAATAATTATCAGCAATGAATCCTTTTTGGATTTCTCATTGCTGAATATATCAGCACTGGTTTGAATTATCAGTTTTCCGGAGGAATCACGAAGGTCATCAAGGTGTACATGGGAACGTTTTTTTAGTATACTAACCGCACCTCTGAAACGTTCACACCACGAGGCGGGTAATATTTCCGATAAATTCCGGCCACGCAGGGAATCATTATCCATTTGAACCAGCTGACAGAACCATCGGTTGGCATGGAGAATAGTAAGCTTTTTGTCAGTCACCACAAGAAAATCATTGCGATGCTCAACATATTCTTCGATTGAATCAGAACTTATCAACACACTGTCAGACATTATTTATGTAATCAACCCTTACCCGAAAAGTTAGTGCACCCTGACTTTACCTGTACATATGCGACATCCATACTATTTTAATTATAGCTCAGGTTTTCTTCATATAATATATATCGATGCGGGTATGTACATTACACGATAATTTTTTTGCACTCTTCCCGGATTCCTGGGAATGAAGAACTGTTAAAGAGGTATCACGCAGAGACGCGGGGAACGCGGAGAGTTGGTGCCCTTCCCCAGCGCCTCAGCGCCTCTGCGTGACCCCAACTGCGTATGATATTATATCCTGAAATACTTTTTCAGCAGGCCAAACCTGTATTTCTTATACGGGGGGTATCGCAGGAAAAGGTCTGGGAACCAGGGTTTTTTAAGCACGCTCTTATAATTGGTAAATGTATCAAAACTGGATTTACCATGATACCTTCCCATGCCGCTGTGTCCTACACCCCCGAAAGGAAGATGCGGCGAAACGATATGTGACAATGTCTCATTCACACAGCCGCCGCCGAAGGAAGTTTCATTGATAATTCTTTTCCACGTCTTTTTGTTCCGGGTAAACACGTACAGGGCAAGGGGTCTGGTATAATTTTTCACCATGTCAATGGCTTCATCAAGTGTTTCATAGGTGAGCACCGGCAGTATGGGGCCGAATATCTCGTCTTTCATGGAGGGATGCTCCCAGTTAACGTTATGCAGAACGGTGGGAGCAAAATACAGGGTTTCCCGGTGGTATTCTCCACCAATTGCCACATTCTCTGGGTCACCAAGCATCTCCACAAGCTTGTCAAACTGCCGCTGGTTGACTATTCTGCAGTAATCCTCACTTTTTGAGGGGTCAGAGCCATAAAATGCTTTCAGTTCATCCCCGAGAACAGTCAGAAACTCGTCCTTTATGTTCTTATGCACCACCAGGTAGTCGGGGGCAATACAGGTCTGTCCGGCGTTGAGAAACTTGCCCCAGAGAATACGACGGGCCGTTGTCTTCATGTGTACATTTTCATCTACCACGCAGGGACTCTTCCCTCCCAGCTCAAGGGTAACCGGTGTGAGATGCTTTGAGGCTGCCTCCATTATAGATTTACCCACCCCGATACTGCCGGTAAAGAATATATAATCGAACTGTTCGGAAAGCACCTGGTCGTATACCCCGGGAGTTTTTTTCACAACCGCCAGGTATTCAGGGGAAAAGTATTCGGTAATCATATCATAGAGCACGTCGGCAGTGGCACCGGCGGAAAATGACGGTTTTATGATGGTACAGTTTCCACCCGCCATTGACCCCACCACCGGGGCGATAACCAGCTGCACCGGGTAATTCCATGTACCAACCACCAGGGACACACCATAGGGCTCCGGGTAGAGGCGGCTTTTGGAAAACATGTGCAGAATGGGGGTTGGTACTTTTTTCGGTTTTGTCCATTTTTTAAGATGTTTCACTATATAGTCTATTTCTTCAACAGTTACACCGATTTCGGTGGTGATTGTTTCGAAGGGAGGTTTTCGAAAGTCTTTCATGAGGGCGTCGATGATCCTGTCTTCGTATGCCACCAGCGCCTTTCGGAGGCGTTTCAACTGGCTGATTCGAAATGCCGGGTCTTTTGTTTGTCCCGTATTAAAAAACGCTTTCTGCTTATCTCTAAGTGACCTGATATCTTCCATAACGTCCCCCGGTTTGTTGTAAAGTTTTTCAGCACTGCCTGTCTTGTATACAGTATACTATTGAAATACACCGCTGTTCAAGCACCGAATTTCCAAAATCAACAGTATAATGAGAAACAGAAGAACCGGCAGAAGCATGGAGGGGATGGCAATCAGCGAAAAGAAACTCACCAGGAGATAGAACACGGTAATGATAAGTGATGTGATAAGTGCCCACCTCTTTCGATGAAACAGCTTTATGCTCACTATTATCGTAAGAACCCACAGGGGAATCAGAACAAGCACGATTATGATCATAAACAACCCGATCATTATACCCATCTCACCGGCCTGAAACCCTTCGTATCCCAGCTTGATAAAGAAGAGGATAACACCTGCCATCAACAATGATTTTAGAATGCCGAATAGTATAACGCCAATCTCGCTGAAGGAGGGGTTTGAAGTTGTATCCAGATTTTTCAGATCTCCAGCACCTCCTCATCTTCAAATTTTTTATGCCGGTTCATGGCGCCGCTTTCAAAGGCATCGATCCACATCTCAACCCGATCTTTGCCGTATTCATTCTTCCATGCCTCGATAAGGGTATCAACAGGCACATCGGCGTATGAACCAAGGTATTCAAGATACTCCATGTACTTGTTCTGATCAAGATTGTACTGGTAAAATATCGAGTCGTCACGTCCGTTGAACTCAAGGGGGTGCACCCGGTGAATAGCACACAGTTCACTGTTAAAGGCTGGAGTGGCCTTCACCCATTTTCCTTCAAGGAAAAACTCGGTGAAACCATGGTAGACGAACCTGTTTGAACCCAGCATCTCGATCAGTTCACGGGTGGCGATATGGTTCTTCACGGTGGCAAACCCAACCCTTGACGGAATACCCGCTGCCCGACCCAGGGCACACAACAGGGATGCCTTTGACACGCAATATCCCCGTCCCCGCCCGAGAACGAAAGCTCCTGTATAGTGCACCGGCTTGTAAAAAGGGGAATAGGGATCATATCGAACCGGGTCACGCACCGCGTAGTATAGTTTTACAGCCTTCTGCACGTCATCCTCTTCATTGCCAACTGCCTTTCGGGCATATTCGATGACGTCAGGATTATCCGAGTCTATGGTTTCTGATGGTTCAAGGTAACAGCGTTCTATATCCATGAAATTCCTCCAGGCCACATTAGAAAACTATTTATTTACCCGGTCAAGAGAAAATACAGACAATTTTCTATTGACACTATAAGGCGACATATTAAAAACTTTAGCAATACTAATATATTATTTTAATAAAACTGAAGAGGTTACCATGCCCAAACGCGATGACATTCATAAAATACTCATTATCGGATCCGGACCAATCATTATCGGCCAGGCCTGCGAATTCGACTATTCGGGCACCCAGGCATGCAAGGCCCTTCGGCAACTTGGATACGAGATCGTGCTGGTTAATTCAAACCCCGCCACCATCATGACCGACCCGGAAATGGCTGACGTCACCTATATTGAACCTCTGAACCTTGAATCGATGGAACTGATAATAGAGAAAGAACGGCCCGATGCCCTGCTTCCCAATCTTGGTGGACAAACGGCACTGAACCTTTCTTCAGAATTACACAAAAACGGCATCCTTGAAAAGCATGGTGTACAGATAATAGGTGTTCAGGCAGACGCAATAGAAAGGGGGGAGGACAGGATAGCCTTCAAGGAGGCGATGAACCGGCTGGATATCCCGCTGCCCCGTAGTGAACCCGCCTACTCCCTCCAGGAAGCGGAAAAAATCGCTACTGACATCGGGTTTCCCGTGGTGATACGGCCCGCCTATACCATGGGTGGCACCGGGGGCGGACTTGTCTACAACATGGAAGAGTTTCGCGAAATAGCTGCACGTGGTCTTGCCGCAAGCATGGTTGGACAGGTGCTCATCGAAGAGTCAGTTCTTGGTTGGGAAGAGCTTGAACTGGAGGTGGTTCGGGACACCAGCAACAAGATGATAACCGTCTGCTTTATCGAGAACGTTGATCCCATGGGTATACATACGGGAGACTCATTCTGTACTGCACCCATGCTTACCATAGAAGAATCCCTGCAGAAAAAGCTGCAGGATTACGCCTACGCCATCGTTGAATCGATCGAGGTGATCGGCGGCACCAACGTGCAGTTCGCCCATGATCCCGAGACGGGACGAATCGTGGTAATCGAGATAAACCCCCGTACCTCTCGCTCATCGGCCCTGGCATCAAAGGCCACCGGTTTTCCAATCGCCCTCATCTCTTCCATGCTGGCATGCGGTCTCACCCTTGACGAGATACCTTACTGGCGTGAGGGCACCCTTGATAAGTACACCCCATCCGGTGATTACGTGGTGGTAAAGTTTCCACGATGGGGATTTGAGAAATTCGAGAAGGTAGAGGACAGGCTTGGCACCCAGATGCGCTCTGTTGGTGAAGCCATGAGCATCGGCAAGAATTACAAGGAAGCCTTTCTCAAGGCCATACGCTCAATGGAAACCGGCAGGTTCGGGCTGGGATTCGGCAAGGACTTCAACAGCAAGAGTCTTGAAGAGCTACTGGTGCTGCTCAGCTATCCCACCAGCGAGCGCCAGTTCATCATGTACGAGGCGCTGAGAAAGGGAGCCACCGTTGAGCTTCTGCACCAGCGAACCCACATAAAGTCATGGTTCATTCAGCAGATGAAAGAGCTTGTTGACCTTGAGAACCAGCTGCTTGAATACAAAGGCAGGGTGCTGCCCGATGAGCTCTTACAGCAGGCGAAGAAGGACGGGTTCTCTGATCAATACCTTGCCAGGATTCTTGACACGAAAGAAACAGACATCAGAAAACAACGCCTTTCACTGGGCATGGAAGAACACTGGGACAGCATTCCCGTAAGCGGTGTTGAAGATGCCGCCTATTATTATTCATCATATAATTGCGAAGATACCGTACCGGTGACCACCAACAAAAAGATAATGGTGCTGGGGGGCGGCCCCAACCGTATCGGGCAGGGAATCGAATTCGACTATTGCTGCGTACATGCCGCCTTTACCCTGAGGGATATGGGATATGAGTCTATCATGGTTAACTGTAACCCCGAAACCGTGTCTACCGACTACGACACCTCAAACAAGCTCTACTTCGAACCCCTCACGGTTGAAGACGTTTTGAGCATATACCGCAAGGAAAAACCCGACGGGGTTATCGTGCAGTACGGCGGCCAGACACCGCTGAACATCGCCCGCCCCCTCATGAAGGCGGGAGTGAAGATCATCGGCACATCACCAGAATCAATAGACATCGCCGAAGACCGCGACCTCTTCAGAAAGATCATGGTGCGCCTTGGTATACCGGTTCCCGAATCGGACATGGCCAGCACACTTGAAGAGGCGCTGGAGATCGGCGAACGTATCGGCTATCCTCTCATCGTGCGTCCTTCTTACGTGCTGGGCGGACGGGCCATGGAAGTGGTGCATCATCGTGAAATGCTGAAGCAGTACATGGACGCGGCGGTAGAAATATCACCGGAACGCCCCATCCTCATTGACAGGTTTCTTGAAAACGCCATCGAGGCCGAGGCTGACGCCATCTGCGACGGCACCGATGCCTTCGTGCCCGCCGTAATGGAGCACATCGAGCTTGCAGGGGTACATTCGGGTGATTCGGCATGCGTTATACCACCGGTTAACATATCAGAAAAACACGTGCAGCGTATAGAGGAATACACCCGCAAGATAGCCATTGAACTGAACGTGGTAGGGCTCATGAACATGCAGTATGCAATTTCAGGGGACGATGTGTACGTGCTTGAAGCAAATCCAAGGGCCTCACGGACGGTTCCCCTGGTGTCAAAGGTGTGCAACATATCCATGGCGAAGCTGGCCACCCGTGTTATGCTGGGAGAAAAACTTGAAGACCTGGGACTGAAACGGCGGCCCATCAGGCATTTCGGTGTGAAGGAATCGGTGTTCCCATTCAACATGTTCCCGGAAGTTGATCCCGTTCTTGGACCGGAGATGCGTTCAACAGGGGAAGTGCTGGGGCTGGCCGAAAACTTCGGCCTGGCATTCTACAAGTCACAGCGTGCTGCCAACCAGGTGCTGCCGATGGACGGAATGGCCCTGATAACCGTCAACCGTAAAGACAGGGCACAGGCTCTTGAGGTGGCACGGGGCATGCAGAACCTGGGATTTTCCATCATGGCCACCGAGGGTACCGCCCGTTTTCTTGACGAGAACGGTATCAGCAATGAGCCGGTTCTGAAGCTCTACCAGGGACGTCCCAATATCATAGACCGTATTAAAAACGGGGACATCCAGGTTATCATCAATTCTCCCAACGGCTGGCAGAGCGAGCATGATGATTCATACATCCGGAAGTCTGCAATAGGAAACCGCATTCCCTACATCACCACTATGGCGGCCGCCATGGCCACGGTAAAGGGGATCGAGGCGAAGAAAAAGGGGCAACTGCAGGTAAAGTCAATACAGGAATATCACGGGGAAATTTAATTCATTCCTCAATATTCATTGTCACTTTCACTGTTGTACCTGGGTCACAGCAAATATCAAGATTTCCGTTGTATTGCCTCGCGTAGGCTTTTACAAGTGTAAGACCGAATCCATAGGATTGCTCGTCAATTATGCTGGCAGGCATTTTGCTGCCGTTATCAGTTACAAGTATCTCCATGATATTTTTTTCACGACAGGAAACAGTCACCATTATACTTCCGGACTTCATGTCGGTAAAAGCATACTTGTAACAATTATTAATCAGTTCATTCACGATTATCCCCACAGGAAATGACTGCCTTGAGGAAATGGTTATGTCTTCAATTTTCGTTTCTATATCAATGGGTATTGAGGTGTTCTGGGCAGTTTGGGCCGATTCGACAATACCCGGTAAAAATGATAAAAGACTGATATGCTGCACGTCATCCCGGCGGTAGAGGCTGTTATAAATATCACCCATCAGGATAATCCTGTTCCTTGCTTCATCAAGTGATGACTTCACCTCACGGTTACACGAACGCATTGACTGCATTGTGAGAAGGCTGCTTACGGTGGTCATATCGTTCTTGATACGGTGGTGTACTTCCTTGAGAAGAAGCTCCCTGTCATCAAGAAGTGACCTGATTTCCTGCTCCAGCATCTTGCGTTCGGTAATATCACTGAAAACGGAAATAATGGCAGGAACACCTTCAAATTCAATCTTACCTGCCGATATAAGCACTATACGTTCAACGTCGGCACTTGTTTTCAGGCAGAACTCCCTTGCGAAAACCGTTCCATGAGTTATGATCTCTTCAACAAACTTCTCCCTGTCAACAGGATTACTCCAGAACAATAACACGGACTGTCCAATCACTTCGTCAGGTGAAACACCAAAGAAGCTTGACGCAAACTCGTTGGCATAGAGTATACTATTATTTTCCATCGATGTTACTACAACCGGGAAGAGTGAACTCTCCATGAGCACCCGGTACTTTCTTTCACTCTGTACAAGCTGTTCCCGCGCTTTTAGCCTCTCGGTTATATCACGGCTGATACCATGTATCCCTGTAACATTGCCATTCTCGTCTCTCTGAAAGGACATGGATATCTCAATGGGCACCAGGATGCCATCGGCACGGTAATGCTCAACTTCTACGGTACGATACCTGCGTTTATCACAGTCAGGATCTTTTTCACATTCAAGTTCTTCCTCAAGTAGTGAAGCAAGCTTACTCATGGATTCATCGGGAAACTTATCTTCCATAGTCCGCTTCATATGAACCTCGACCGGCTCACCCATAAGACGTTCAACAGAAGGGCTCACATAGGTGACCTGCAGATCCATATCCGTGGTCCACAGTATATCTGAAGAATTTTCCGCGATCATGCGGTAGCGCTCCTCGCTTTTACGGAGTTCATCTTCCAGCTGTTTCTTTTCACTAATGTTCTGGCCGACGCATAGTATGCTTGCCAGCTTACCCGTATCATCGAATACCGGGCGATTAGACCACCGTATCCATACCCTTTCACCGCTGGCCTTCATGTTCTCATTTTCATTACTCCTGAACAGTTCAGGATCGCGAGTAAGTTCTTTCATCATCTCCGCGAGATCTCTTCCGGAAGATTCGGTTTGCGGAACAATAGTTCCTACCACGTTTCTTCCAATCAACTCAGCTGGTTCATAGCCGAAAAAAGTTTCCGCGAATTCATTGCAGAACAAAATATTTCCTTCTACGTCAAGGCGTAATATTATACTGCCCGACTCCTGCACCAGATCACGGTACCGCTGCTCATTTTCAGCATGTCTATGTCTTGCCTCCTGCCGGTCAATGGCCAGGCCCACCATCTGGGCGTATGCCTCCACCATGTTTCTGTTTTTCAGGGTTTCTCCAGTACTCATCAGAATTATGAAAATACCCAGCATTTCTTCGTCATTCATTATTTTTACAACTGCTACATTGCCAAGGTTAAATGTCTTTTCCAGTGTCTTTACCAGTGCCGCAGGAAGGGCTGTCCCGGAGATGTCCAGTAAGCTGTTAAACACAGTTGTTGTACTCTCTCTTACCATTTCAGCCCGGGCAGGTTCGTGTCTCCATTTTTTTCCTGTTATGTTAAATCCCAGCAGTTCAGAAGCTTTCATCACCTTATTTCGCACACCCGATACCGCCACGGTTGTGAAATCCAGCCCGTTATCATCAAGTAGATTGAACGTCAAATACCTGGCACCTGATATTACAAGCAAGTCATCGGTAATTCTCTGGTAGTCAATTGCGTTATCCCGCAGTCTGAGAAAATCATGTGACGCTTGTGCCAGGAGTGTCCTGATGGTTACATCATCGAATATGGTTGTGAAATAGTATTTTTCCGGAGAATAGGTTTTTACCCGGTAATATCTGCCCAGTCGTTCTGAGTACTGTTCAAACTCCCGTTCACCACCGTGTAGCGCTATATCACCATATATGGATATCCAGTCGAATTCATCATCATGTATGCCGGGTAACACGTCACTTACCTTTTTGTTCAGTATGTTGTCACCCTTAAGCCCCGTCATTCTCTCGAACTCACGGTTCACATCGATAAACTGGTAATCAACAGGTTTACCATCATCATCAAGAACTATCCGGTGCAGGGCATAGCCAATGGCCGAATGCTCAATAACCTCTTTGTAGAAACTGTCTTTCATTACTGTTCCCGTTTTATTGATTATGACCAGTGCACATGAATTGATATAGATTGTCTACAATTTAAATCTATCAGTTTTATTTGATAAAGCAAGTCGAATATAAGCCCTTATGTTATCTGTTGAAAATGAAAAATGAAATAATATTTTACATAGAAGAATCCATGGAAGGTGGTTTCGAGGCAAAAGCATTGGGGCACTCAATCTTTACCGAAGGGGATACCATTGATGAACTGAAAGAGAACATAAGGTATGCAATCCGATGCCACTTCGAAGAACCTGACATGCCACAGGTTATCAAGTTGCATTTCGTTAGAGAAGAAGCCATAGCATTATGAAACTGCCTCGTATAGTAATAGCTACTTCCAACAAAAAAGGAAGAGGCTCTTGACCTCTCCCTTATAGCAAAAATGTACGCCCGGCAGGATTCGAACCTGCGACCTGCGGATTCGAAGTCCGACGCTCTATCCAGCTGAGCTACGGGCGCGTATGCAGGTATCCCGCTTCTACGCAGGATACACAATTGATAATGATGCTCTGAAATCTGTCAAGTAAAACATTCCAGACTTTCCATATAAAAATCATCGATTCAACCAGCTATCTAGTTTAGAATATTCTTTAATTTTAACTTGCTCATCTACCCACCTTGATATATATTATACAGTATACATTTTAACCAAAAACAATAATAAAAAATGGAGGTTGTGAATGAAGCGCGCCTTACTCACAATTACTATTATCTTGTTCGCGGTATCATCTGTATTCGCGGCACAAAATGACATTAATGTCACCAGGACACAGCTCTGGGGAAACCTTATTTTCAAGGGTAAAGTCACCAAAAGCGGACTTGGAATATTCGCAAGGTACAGCAGCCGCTACAATGTTGACTTTGAAAAAGAGAAAAACGATACGGTTGTTGATGATGAAACACAGGGATCATGGCTGAACGAACTTTTTATCGGTCCTTCTTACGCAACGAAGCTTACACCAAAACTCAAGCTGGTAACAAGTCCGCAATATCGCCTACGGGGAACCTACCTCGACGAGAAGAAGGATGCTGACCCGGAAGCATACTACGAACATAATCTTCACTGGCCAACCACCCTTGCCTATAATTTCGGTTTTCTTACCGCAAAATACAGGCTCATCCTCTGGAACAGGTTCGAGCATGAATATACTGATGCAAGCGGCAATGAGGTTGAGGTGGACAACGAGTTTCTCACCAGGCATTACATTGGAGTAGACATCCCCCTGCACAAAATGCTTTCCTTCTACCTTGCAGAAGAAGTATTCATACTGCATACCGCGGGTGATGAAGGGGAAAATACATACTGGCGAAATGCTGTATGGACAGGTCTAGATATTAAGCCTTCAAAGTCATTCAGTGTGAAACTGGGGTATACCAACTATTATACCTTCAAGGAAGACTCCGATGTAAACGAGATTACCGTGAATGACCATTACGTCTACACGGCAATCACTTACAGCACTGACTTCACCAGGTAAAAGATAAATCCCCTCCATCGCGGTAGTACGGAGGGGATTGTTTTTCAAATATTATCCTTGCATATCTACCATTCTCTATGTATGTAGTACCCGGTTATTATAAAAAGGCTGGGTTACTATGAAAAAGTTATCATTCATTCTTCTTTCTATTTTTTTAACAGCTTCATACCTGCAGGCGGCAACAGATGTCGATGTTAACCGCACCCATGTCTGGGGAAATTTTATTTATCACGCGCAGATGGACAGGGGCGGTTCTGGCCTTTACGTAAAGTACAGCGCCAGGTATAATCTATTATACGAAAAATCGGTTGACGGCACTGTTGTCGATACAATCACCCAGGGGTTATGGCTTAACGAACTTTTTATCGGACCTGAATTCATTATTAAACCATCAAGAAAAATGAAGATCGCAACCACCCCACTCTACCGGGTTCAGGGATTATATCTCGATGAAAAGAAATCCTACCGGAAGGACGAGGTCACTGCCGACCCTGAAGAATATTACAAGCATACCTTCTTCTGGCCCACCAGGATTACCTATACCCTTGATTTCGTAACACTGGGATACCGCCTGGCCTTATGGCATCTTTTACCATACGACTTCAAAAAAATGGATGAGGACTATCACGCTGACGCGGAATTCTTCAGCCGTCACAGGCTGGAATGCAATTTCCATGTACTCGACTGGCTTGATCTCTATCTCTGGGACGAAGTGTTTTTGCTGCATACTGCCGGTGATGAAGGTGAACAGGTCTTTTACCGTAACGCGGTATGGACAGGCCTGTTATTCAAGCCGGTGACCCATACCACCTTCAGGCTGGGATACACATATTATTTTACCAGGGCAGAACGTTCACCCGAAAAGGATAAAGACATTCATGATCATTACATCTATTGGGCAGTATCATACAGAACTGACTACACGGATGTATCTCTCAGGTCATACTGAAAGGGATATCACCTTTGCAGAACATCTTTATCAACAAGCACATCGGTAAGACGCTTCCATTCTACCACCAGCTGGCGGTAGAGAACCCTGTGATATATGGCATTATACCGTATCTGTGCGGCATTGTTTTTATGCATAATGAGATCATTGAGTGAGGTCTTACCGATCATGTAGTTATTCTGCTCGGCCTTCAAGACCCTTTCAACCAGTATCATTTTCTGATCGGTAATCTTTATCAGTTCACGCTCGCGTTGTATCTTTCTTTTCAAATCAGCCAGGTCGGTCTCAAGGCTGAGCAGGGTGCTTTTATTTGACATTTTTTGCCTGTACAGGTCAATCCCGGCAGTTTTAAAGGCGGCCTTCTCCTGCTGCCTGCCGAAATTGACAGCGGATGAGATGCCCCCATACACCCTGTCCCGGGGATTATTCATATCATAATCGGTACCGTATCTTCTGTACCCGGCAAACAACTGTGCCGATGGCAGCAGGTTGTCCTTCGCGATATCAGCGGCGATAATCCCCTGCCGTTTCAAAAGTTTCATCATCAGCATGGTTCTGCCCGATAGCAGTTGACCAGTGTTCTCAATGTCATCATCATATGAGAGTTCAGCAGGTTTTTGGGGAATATATTTTTTCTCTTTCGCCAGGCCTGCTGATGAATACACCTTTACCGCATTCCGCTGGTAACGGTCTTTCATGGTAATCATATCCTCGCGGGCCGAGGCCAGTTCAAGGCGCATCTTGTCTACGTCTTCAGGCCGTGCCACACGGTATCGCTGTTTGCGCTGTATGGTCTGCAGTAAGGTAGTGTTGTACTGCACGATCTCTTCAACGGCTTTCAGGTTTTCATATGATGCGTACCAGTCCATGTAGAGGGTGATCAGCGAGGCCATGTAATCCTCGTATGCCTCAATCACCTGGTAGCGGGCAAGCCTGCTTGATACATCAATCTCTTTCTCTTTCAACCTGGTGGCCCTGCCGAACGCGTTGCGGGCAATATCCTGGCTCACCTGTGCGTTGAAGGTGGTGCGCATCAACAGTTCATCCCGCACCGTATACTGCTGCGCCGAATATCCCGCCGTAAGGGTGGTTCCTGTTTTGGGAAACAGCCTGGAAAGAGAAATGCTCCCCTCGTACTCGTTCTCATCACTGTCGGTCTGCTCTTCGAGGTTCAGGTTATACTGGGCGGTCACGTCCAGTATGATGTCCGACGCTGGAAGTTCCAGGTCTTTCTCATAAGCAAGGTAGAGCTCGTCGGCAAGTATCACCTGGAAATGGGGATCGTTCTGCGCTGACTTGCTGACAAATTCTGTCATGGATAAAACATTTCCGGCGTCTTCTGCCTGCAGCATGCAGGGGCATGCTGCCAGGAATATTATAAAATACAGTAATCGTTTCATTGTATCGCTATTGTGCCTCTTTACCCTGGTTAAAATAATGAACAACCTGCTTTTCAAGACTGAATATGGACGGAACAAGCATCAGGGTAATCACGCTTCCAAAGATAAGCCCCCAGGACAGGGCCAGCATCATCTCCGCAAGCATGGAATCATACCCGGCAATACCGTAAGCTGTGGGAAAAAGCCCTGCCACGGTAGTAACGGTAGTCAACAGTACCGCCCGCAACCTTGTGGAGGATATCCCGGCGATAAGAGCGTCACTTTCTTTTCGTGTCTTTCCATGTTGAAATTCATCGTCAAGTTTCTTCAGAAGCACGATGGCATCGTTCACCACCACCCCCGATAATCCCAGCACCCCGATAACACCGAAAAAGCCGAAAACCTCCATACCATGCAGCCAGAACACGAAGACCACCGATGCCGCCGCGGGAGGAATGGCCAGCAAAATAGTAACCGGACGGTATAACGAGTCAAACTGCAATGCCAGTATTATGTATATGAACAGTATTGTCAATGCCACCGCGATGGGAAAGAAATGTGAAGATTCCCGTGTATTCTTAACCTCACCTTCAAACCTGAAACTGGTGGACGGACTTTCAGACATGAGCCCGGGAAACACGTCGCGATCAAGAATATCCGCCACCTGTATGGGTGTATATGGTGCGTCCGGTTTCAGCCCCGAATATACTGTAACCGTTCTCTGGTGATCGATGCGCTGAATTTCAGATGGACGTTTTGTCTTTTCAACCTTTACGATTTCACGCAACGGCACCAGGTACCCGGTGTCATTTACCACCGGTACCCCAAGCACATCACCGATAGTGGTTTTCCCCCTGTCTGGTATGGTGAGCCGGACATTCTTCTCTTCGTCCCCCTCTATCAGTTCGTATAATATACTGCCCTCCACGATGGTTCGCAATGTCTGTCCAACCTCGGCAGCATTGACCCCTATCCGTTTCATCAGGTCACGATTCATTGAAAGACGATATTCCGGCCCATGATAGGGTTCACCAATTTCCACGCTGGTGCAGCCGGGAATCTCCCCCAGCTTTTGTGCCAGTTTTTCAGCCATCCTGGCCCGGGTGGGGTTGTCATTTTCTATCACCACGATCTCAAGCGGACTTCCGCTCTCCGCACCAAACCGGTGGGTGGCAAATCGAACATCCTTGAACGTGGCAATTTTTTCAAGTTGTTCTTTCCATTCTTTCGTCAGCACTTTCAATGACTTTTCCCGTTTATCCGGGTCAACCAGCTCGATACGCATCATGAACATATTCTCACGAGCCGCCGCACGAAACATTGTCTGCCCTATCCTTGCGCGAAACCCGATCACCTCGTTGCCGAGGTAAGGCAAAAACACCCTTTCGGCTTTACCCGCAAGCCTGGCTGTTTCATGCCGGTTTGTTCCTTCGGGTGCTTCGATCACCAGCATAACCTCGGTGGATTCTTCACGTGGAAAAAGGGCAAAGCTCATTCGTGTTGACACCAGCCAGTACGCCGACACAACAAAAATAACGAAAAAAACCGCCACCCACCATCGATGCCGAAGCACCCTGGCAAGTATGCCACTATAACGGTACTCAATATTGTGAAACCAGTGCTCACGTGGCGCCTCACCGGGTTCCTGGTTTTTCATTTTCTTCTCATAGTACTTTTCAACAAGCAGCACCGTTCCCAGCGAAAAGATTATACGAACCGGGCGGGGGACGTGCATGCCGATATGGGCCGGTAATACGATAACCGATTCAAGAAGGCTGGCAAGAAGCATAAGGGACACCACCGGCGGGATAACGTCGGTCATCATGGATAACCTGCCTTCAAAGGCCAACAGCGGCAAAAAGGCGGCACAGGTGGTTAACACGCTTGCGGTTATGGGCAGCATCACGTAGGCGGTGCCCTCCACTATTGCTTCGCTAACCGGTTTCCCCTGGTGTACCAGGCGCATAATATTTTCTGCCACAATTATGGCATCATCCACGATCATGCCCATTACGATAATAACCGCGGCAAGGGTCATATTGTTTATGGAATACCCCATGGTACCCGCCACAATAAGGGTAAATCCGAAGGTAAAGGGGATACCCATTGCCACCCAGAACCCCGTTCTGAAATTGAGAAAGATGAAGAGCATGGAAATGATAAATATGAATCCGATCAAACCGTTAGAACCGATAATGGATATCCTGTTTCGTACCTCGGCGGATTCATCATCCAGTATCACCGCCCTGATCCCGGAATCTGTAAGCACGTTTTGCGTAAAAGCACTCACCTCTTCCCGTACCGCATCCACAGCAGTCAAAATACCATACGAACTGTTTTTCACCACACGCATGATCACGGCTTCACGTCCGTTCACCTTGAGAATACTGGTGTTCTTCTCAAAGGTATCCCTCACGTCGGCCACGCGGTTTATGCGTATTATATTCCCCTCAAAATTACCCTGCACGGGCAGGGCAGCCATCTGCCGTACGCTGTTAATTTCCCCGTCCACGATAATCCGTTCTTTATCAATGTTTTCAAGTGTTCCCGCCGGGCGGCGGGTTGACGCGTCACGTATGGTTGACGCAACCGTTCCCACCGGCAGCCGGTTGCGTGCAAGTTTTACCGGGTCAAGCATTACCTGCAGTTCTTCTTTCAGGTAACCCGTCTTGCTTATGCTGTTTATCTCTTCAAGACCAAGCAGCCTGTTTTCCAGTGAATGCACGTATTTCTGCAGTTTTTTTCTATCAGCATCTTTCAAGAACTCAACATCATCAAGATACATGGCAATATCGATGATGGCTTTACGTGAGCTCTTGAATTCACGTATGTCAGGAGTATCCCGAATCTCGTCGGGAAGGTTTACGCTGAGTACCGCGTTTCTGATATCTGTGATAATGGTTGCCCGGTCACCCGTATCTTTTTCCAGGTCAACCATGATTGAGCATACACCCTCACTGCTGGTACTGCGTATCTCTTCCAGGCCATTGACAGAACGGAGTTCCTGCTCGATAGGCCAGGTAACAAAATGCTCAACCTCCCCCGCTGACGCCCCGGGGTATGCCACGCTGATACGCACGAAGTCAAGGGTCATATCGGGAAGCTCTTCTTTCTGTATAAGCCCCCAGAAAACCACCCCGCCTATGAGCACCGCCAGAAAGAAAAAATTCGCGAAAAGATGTTTTCCTGCGAAATAACTGATAATCTTCTTCATGCAATAGTATCCGGTTTATGCGTGATGTTGAGAATTATATAATCCACGAGTCTATGTAAGACCCCATTTTGCGGTAAGAGGTTCCATTTTTACAATTCTTTTTCTTTAACAAATTATATTTGACCTTTGCTGTATTTGTAATAATAACATACATGCACTAAAAAAAACACATACCCCATTGGAGGTTCAAATGGCTACCAGCAACCGCGTTCTTGCTATCACCGGCGCGTTCGGGTTTATCGGCTCACGCCTGGTCAACCGTTTAACGGATTCTGATTTTTACAGTAAAGTTGTGCTAACCGACGTGCTTGAACCAACCATGGAGCTACCTCGAAATCATGTTTACCGGCAATGCGATATCAGGGACGGGGACACGCTGAAAGACATATTCACCGGCGAGGGGGTAACCGACGTGGTACACCTTGCCTATCTCTCCAACCCCACCCGCGACCTTGACCTTGAGTACCAGATTGACGTGAAAGGTTCGGAAAACGTTATTAACGCGGCAAAGGCATGCGGCGCGGGGAAGTTTGTCATCGCCAGTTCAGACTGCGCCTACGGCTTCTTTCCGGGCACCCCTGATCATCTTCCGGAGGATGCACCACTGCGGCCGACTCCCGGCTTTACCTACGCTATCAACAAGACAATAATTGAAAAAATGGTGGAGGACTATGCCGCTGATAACCCCGACACCTCGGTGGTCATTTTCAGGCCATGCATTGTGATGGGGCCCAACTGCAAGAGCGCCGTTGCCAAATCACTGGAGGCTCCTTTCGTTGTCGGTTTCCGTGGATACAACCCCATCATGCAGTACGTACACGAGGACGACGTGGCCGAGGCCTTCTACCTGGCATTGACGAAGGACGTGAGCGGCGCATTCAACCTGGCAGCCGACGAGGGTCTGCCGTATGACAAGATGGCGGGAGTTGCAGGAAAGAAACTGGTCCGCCTGCCGGTAGGACTCATGAAACCACTGGTGAGCTTACTGTATACATTGAGACTTATGCCCTTTGGCCCGGCACAGCTTTCCTACATTCAGTATCCTCTTTCCATGAAGGCAGACAAGATCAGGAAGGAACTGGGATTCAGGCCGAAGTACACGTCGGCAGAGGCCATCAGGAGTTTTTTGGAGCGGTGAAAGCCGTTAGCGTCTTCTTTTTACATTTTTTATATTACGCTCAGTACCGCCCAGTTTAGATAACTTCTTCGCGCTTTCTGAAGCTACAAAAAACTCAAGGCTTTTAACGATCAGGGAATTTATATCTTTTTCATCAGAAAGTTTCATGGCTTTCTTTATAATGCTTTCATCAATATCAATAGTTATTTTAATATCCCTACTTTCTCCTGTACACTTCCTTCACCTCAATTCCCGCGTGTACAATCCTCAAAGTCATCTTCTGACCACCATTTGATACTTCGTAGGTAAATTTTGTGACCGTTTCGGGCGTGTGATTGGGGCATGTTGTAGTTTTTGTTATCATTGTCATGTTGTTCCCTGACACCTGGAGCCTTCCACTGACATTGCATCGCTCAGTAAAACTCTTGAATGAATCAGCGGTCAGGCTAAGTGTTGCAGGCTTTGAAGCCACCTCGGCCCCCTGGGTAAATATTTTCTGCCGTATCCATGTGCCGGTATAGTCTTCTCCATGTACAATACCAGCAGCAAAAACAAAAGATATCATGCCTGTAACACACAGGCAGGTACGCCATACACTTGATTTCATTATACATTTCCTCCTCATGGCATTGTCTCTTTTCACCCGGTCACCCTTGATCTCTATAAGAATTTCAGCATCCCTTGCGGGTTTCCAGAGATAGGCATCTGTATTTTCTGGTGGCTTTCCCTCGTTTCCAAATATTATTAGCAACCAAGGGTATGTCATCTTTTTTACATTATGACTGCTTTTCCCGCATAACCCGTAATTAACACGCTGGCAATTGCAGTACTGGTAAGGGTGATATGCCGATGGTAAATCATGCTGCTTTATCCGGGTGGACAACCAGGTATGCGCTGTATTTTTATGTAACAGTATACGATGTTTTTAGATTGGTCAATTAAATTACACGTTATGTTATTTTTCCCGGGAAAATTCAGGATTGTTTGAATCGTGAATCCATTGTAACGGATTGTTCCTGATGTATTCACGAATACGAAAATACGCAATACCATCGCGGATGATGTGTTCATAATAATTACGTTGCCATATACGCATTTGGGGGTTTTCATTCAATATTTTTGTTTGTTTCGTTACGGATGATTTGTACCCACGTATTATCGTTGGAATCGTATTCGACGTCGGTTTACCAAATTGTTCAATGGTTTGTATTGGATTCGTTATTATATTACGTTCCGTAGGGGCACGATGCATCGTGCCCCTACAACCATTGGTGTCCCCATGACCATTGGTGTCCCCATTGCCATCGATGCCCCCACAATCATCGTTAATATCATCAATAATGATAATACCATGACGTACATCACCGAATAACAATTCACGATTATGGGTGCATATTGTAATAAAATACGCACCCGGCGTCGAATAATTATATCCGGCAATGCGAATGGATTTACGGTTATGTATCTCTGGATTGTATTTCATGTCGTATTTATACAAAAAGGGACACGCCAAAACGTGTCCCTTTTATCTGGGTGGATGACGGGATTTGAACCCGCGACAACTGGATCCACAATCCAGGGCTCTACCGCTGAACTACATCCACCATGGTTTTTTCATGATACGGCTCGACATTATTTTGAACTAAAAGTTGTTGTCAACCGTATTTCTCTAAATGACAATAATTTTCTTGAATGAAATTACAATATACCACATAGTCTTAAGGTGGCACATAATTTTTATTCAAAACGGGGACGTGAGCGCCATGAAAAAGAAATTATTTAAAATCATCGGAATTATAGTATCACTTATAACAGCAATTATACTACTGGCATGGATCATACTGCCAACCGGCCCACGTGAACGCATGGAATTCGAAGACCCCTACAAGGTTGAGCGGGTCTCGGTCAAAGGATTCAAACACATGGCATCCACGGGAAATCCATGGACCACACGAACCGCCATCGATGTATTGGAGCGTGGCGGTAATGCCTTTGACGCCGCGGTGGCTTCCCTTCTCGTGCTTAATGTTACTTTCGGAGAGGCTGCCAGTTTTCCCGGCGTGTCCCCCCTGCTCATATACCATGCCGGCATGGACCGGGTTATAAGTTACTGCGGTGCCGGCACGGCCCCACAGAAGGCAACCATTGATCGTTTTCGTGAAGCTGGTCACGAAAATGTTCCGGTTAATGATATCTGGGCACAACTCATACCCGCATCACCCGATATGATTATTGAGCTGCTGAAACGTCACGGCACCATGTCCTTCAACCAGCTGAGTGCCTATGCCATCACCCTGGCCCGGGAAGGCTTTCCCGTCCATCAAATGATGTTGAATAACCTGGGACTGAACTTTGTTGAAAGATTCGGCTTTAACCTGCTCATGCCCTACAACGTAGAGGTATACCTGGACGGACAGTGGTGGCGCCCCCTGCATCACAGGGAGCGCTTCACCAGGCCCGACCTGGCAGCAACCCTGCAGTCGATGGCTGACACTGAAAAACTTGTACTGGAGAAAACCCGCAACAGGAAGGCCGGCCTGCAGGCAGTACGTGACTACTTCTACGACGGTCCAATTGCCGATACAATCGTACAGTTCCACCGGGAAGAAGGGGGCCTTTTCACCCGTGATGACCTGTCAGGCTACAAGGGTTACTGGGAAAAGCCCCTGACCGGCACATACAGGAACTACACCATTTACGCCAACCGTACATGGTGCCAGGGGGCAGTCACCCCGATGGTGCTGCAGATACTTGAGGGCATTGACCTGAAATCCATGGGACACAATTCCCCGGAATACATGCACACAGTGCTGCAGGCCATAGAACTTGCCATGGCCGACAGGGAAGCCTACTTCGGCGACCCCCATTACGTGGATGTACCGGTAGATATTTTATTATCGAAAGAATTTGCCGTCAAACGCAAGCAGCAGATGACCCCCGGAAAAGCCTTCAAGAAGATGCCCCTGCCGGGCCCGGTTGGGGCAAAGAAATCAGGGAGCACTGTCCACCCTGGCAAACCAAATCTCGCACTTGCTGACAGGAGTTATATTCACGATACCAGCTATATATGCATCGTTGATGGTGAGGGTAACGCCGTGTCCCTCACCCCAAGTG
>CAZVRB010000051.1:0-26622 GCA_964629365.1 uncultured Leptospiraceae bacterium | reverse complement strand
CCATGAAATCACCGTTGGGAAAATGGTCTGTCCACTGCCGCTGCCCCTGGAAACCGGCGGCAATGGCATTATGCCCGTCGGCCTCCTCGCGGAATCCCAGTTCGCTCAGCATGGGGTTGCCCACCATGAGGTCACGTGCTATGAGTGCCATCTTCACCGAGTCCTCCCAGTCTTTGTCTTTCTCCTCACGGCTTCGCTGCATCTCCGGCGGGTTGGGGTCCTCCGTCTCACGGCAATTCTCTTTCACCCAGGCAAGGGCACGTTCATACTCGTCACGGTCGTACATGTCCATGTCCATCCTGCGGATCAGCTCCGTCATGTCTACGTACTCGTTTCGCATGCCAAGGTATGCCTGGAAGAAATGATCATCAACAATGGACCCGCCTATACCCATGGACACCCCCCCAATTGACAGGTACGACTTCCCCCGCATCCACGCAACCGAAAGGGCGCAGCGGGCAAAGCGCAAAAGCATCTCTTTCACGTCAGCCGGTATGGAGAAGTCTGTTTCATCCTGCACGTCTTTTCCGTATATCTTAAAAGTTGGCAGTCCCTTCTGGTCAGCTGCTGCCGTTGCCCCGGCCAGGTATACCGCACCGGGTTTTTTCGTCCCGTTGAATCCCCAGATGGCCCTGGGTATGCAGGCATCGGCATCTATCACCTCGGTGCCGTAACACCAGCAGCGGGTCACGTCAATAACGGCACCCACCCCTTCGCGGGCAAACTTATCAGCGCACCGGGCCGCTTCGGCCACCCCACCAATCGTAGAATCAGCCATCACGCATTCCACCGGCATACCGTTAGGGTGCCGCAGCTCACTGCTGATAAGCTCCGCGGCAGAACGGGCCATCTGCATGATGGGCTCTTCCAGGGATTCACGTACACCGTTGCGCCGCCCATCGATTGTGGGCCTGATACCGATCCTGGGGAGCCTGCCTTCAAACCTGTTTTCAGGGTTATTTATTTTGTATTCATGCATTTTCATTTATTCCTTTTTAAACATGAGGTCTCAACTGATCAGCCACCCGCTTCGCTAGATACACACAGATTAACACAGATAGATAATAATTATTATATTTTTTATCCGTGTTAATCTGTGCGTATCTGTGGCTAATTTCCGTTTAGTACTTTCAACCAATAATCTATAACACCCTCCTCAGGTACTCTATGCTTTTCTTCACCGCCGGGTCAGGGTCAACCGTGTACTGAAATCCTATTTCCACCGCCAGAAATCCCCCGTACCCTGACCCCTTTAATTCATTAAGGAATACGTCGTACTGAATTTTTCCATCCCCGGGCACCATGTGTTCATCAGCGTTTCCATTATTGTCATCAATATGAAAATGATGCGGGTATGACTGCACCTTTGCGATAGCATCTGCCAGCGGCTCTTTATTCACGAACAGGTGACCAATATCAACCAGCAGTCCCATTTCACCGTCAACTTCCCGTACTGCTTTCAGGCCGTCATCAACTGTCACCACCAGGTCGGATTCCATCCTGTTGGCAGGCTCAAGGATGAGGGTGAGGTCCATTCCCCTGGCGTGGGCAAGCAGCTGGTTGAAACTGCCTATCATGGCATCCCATCCTTCTTCAACTGTCTGTCCATACATGCTGAAACCGGGGCAGAGGCTCACGTAGGGTGACCCCAGTGCCGCCGCCGCATCCATACTCTTTTTCAGGTAGTCCACGCTGCCAGTGCGAATCTTTTCATCAGGTGCAGCCGGGTTTGAGGGATAACGGAACTGTGCGGGGATGAAGTTGGATATGGCAATCCCCGTATCATCAAGTACTTTCCTGGTCTCCTTTACATGTGCATCATCCATATCGTCACAGTAGGCGTGGGGCCTTCCACCCCATATTTCAACTCCATCATACCCGAAGGCCGCCATCCGCTTAATGGCCTCAACCAGTGGGTACCTGAAGTATACAAATGTTGAAAGGCTCAACTTCATGGATTCTTCTCCTTTTTTTATAACAGATGTCAAAGTTGAAATATAGCTGTTGCAGGCAGGGTATGCCGCATAGCCCGCAACAGCCCATTTTTTAAAACTCTTCCCAGTTTCTATGTGACGGCTCACCGATAAGTTTTGAACCTGAAAGCACCATGTAGGGGTATGAAAAAGCAGCCGCGTCGGCCTGCACATCTTCCGGTGGACAGTCACCGGCATAGGGCGCCAGCATTAGTGAAAAGGTCTGCATCTTCCCATTATACGATGGGGCATAGGGTGCGATGTGATCAGAAGCCGACAAATGAATGGCTACTCCCCGCCCCAGCCCGGTGTATGCCGACGCGTACTTGTACTGTGACCCTGTGTAGCTGCCAAAGGGATTCATGTACACGCTGGTTTTACCCCCCTTCACCCTGGTACGCAGTGGACAGAATGCCAGTGAGGCACGCACATCAGAAGTCTGGGCACAGAGCAGGCCCAGGTTCCCGTCGGTAACGGCAACCCAGCCGTTGGTTATATGATTATTACAGGAATCAAGCTCCCTGTTCTTCGAAAATTCACCGTAATTAAGGTCATAGGAACTCACGTGATCAACGTAATTGTTTTTCCACACGCGAATAGGGGATCCCTTTACACCTGAGAGCCCGGGAGCTACCTGGCAGGGCATCACCTCGTGCCATCGTCCGTCCCACTGCTGTTCAAGCCTTTGGGCCCTTGCCCTGTTGAAATTTTTAAAGGGGGTCTGCGGGTACTGCACGGTCACATTCACGTAGATGTAGGGCAGACCGGAAGCCATCATAAACTCCCGTGTTATTTCCACATTTTGTCCCTTCCCGATGTTGATGCTTCCCTTCATCTGTATCAGGCCTGCGGTTCCCCCTGAACATCTTCTCAGGTCGGTGATCTCCCATTTTTTCACTTCCCTGCGCTTTCCCTTATAGGTAACACAGGAACTGATGAGAGGATCTTCCTTCATGATACTGCCGTTACATTTCAATTCCACCGGGTTGCCCTTTTTGTCCATGCGCAACACAATGTACTCATTTCGTATAGAATCCCGGGAAACCTCAACGCTGACGGAAGGAACCGGGGCATCCCCTCCCTGGTCTTCACCAACCAGTTTGAAATCCTTTATCCCATTCGCCTCCATGGAGGTTAACACCATCAGGTTCTCAATGCCGCCAGCATCGTTTCGCTGCAACACGTGGGGTACGGGATTGCCGTTTTCGTCCGTCAATCCATACACCGTTTTTTCATCATCTGAGCCTTTCAGGGGAATCTTCACCAGGGCCCTTGACGGCCTGGCATTATACTGCACCGACTCCGTGGATATCCCCCGGGTATAATCTACCAGTGAAAACCCCTCCCGTGAATCGTCCCCTCCTGCCTCAACGGCCAGCGAAAATGCCCTGCCGGCACTGGCAACTGACTCTGCCACAAGACGCTTTGCTGTATTAAGCCGCGTGACATTCATTACCGGGGCGGCCATACCAAAATGTGTGGTGGAGAGTGCCCGCACCCGAAGCTCAAATGCCCTGCCAATATGCCCCTCTATTTCAGCGTTACCAGTGATGCCGTACATCTGTTGCAGGCGACGTGTCTGCAGTTCCAGTATACGTGATCGTTCTATGCCGGTCCACAGCTCCTGGTTCGACCATTTCTCCGCCCAGCTGGCAATGCCGTCAAAGCTTCCATCGGCGGTGTCCTGCCCGAAACTGATCTCTTTCACGGGTTTGTGATCTTTCAGGTATTCCGACGTGGTGGTAAAAGTAACATAGTCCAGGTCTTTCACGCTTTCGATGAGGCCTGCAAGCCCCCGTCCGGTGGAATATATTTTTGAAATTACAGGAATGTCAAAGCCATACCAGAACTCGTCATCCGCGTCCATATCGATAAGTACCAGCAGGTCAGAAGGCTCCTCCATCTTCAGCTGTTTTTTTCGCAGCCGCTTTACCCAGTGACGCAGGGATATGTTGTCCAGCACGTCACCAACGTTGCAGGCGGGCACCAGCACCATGCTCCCTTCGATTCCGGGGTAGGTAAGTGTGAGCGGGTTATACCGCTCTTTCACCGAAAGCTCCGGCACGAAGTTGCTGAAACCGTTAAACGGCAGTGAGCTGTAAAACAGGCTGATGGAGGTAATGCCGTGGCGGGGGTACATGTCAAGATGCTTCGGGGTGAACATCATCTCCTGGGGCCGCACCATTGGGCCGAATCCTCCAAACATGTCCACAAGGCCTGACTGCTTCTGGTTGGTGATGGCCTGCGCGATGGCCGCGTCGAACTCCTGGGCGGTATGAGCGTTCACCATGCCGTTATTGTAGGACATTACCTGAACCTCGTCACCATTCTCCCGCACCCTGCGCTGCATACCCTCGATCAACTCTGGGCAGTATTCGGGCATGATGGTTTCCAGCGAAAAGTAATTCTCGAAGTCCCACGTCCCCCGCACGGGGACCCCTTCACTGTTGAACCTGTCAAGGGTATCGATGAGGTGCCGTATGATCCGTATGTCCTTGCCGAATCCTTTCTCGTCAGGTGTATCTCCCCTGTAAGAGTGATAGAAGTTTCCGTGAAACCTGAATACCACGTGTATACCGTATGACTGTGCTGTGCTTGTACTCATGGATATATTCTCCTTATTCCACCGGCATTGGTTCTTTGCGTTCAAGAATTCGTTTCAATTCTTCTTCCTCTTCCGGATCATATTCCCCCCCCGAACGCCTGCTGTTGAGAAGGTTCTTCAGCCTTTCATGTGTTTCCGGGGTGAGCCGGTAATGCCAGGCATTGTATATCCCAATGGCAAGAAAAACAACGGGGAGGACAGCCAGCAATATCTTAAGAGTAAAAATAAACTCGGGAGACTGCTGCTGTTTAACCAGCTGCACTACCCCGTCAACCGTGTTCTCTACCGGCTTTTTAAATCCGGAAAACTGGATCACGTTGGACACAATATAAATGCCAAGTGCAGAGCTCAGCTTCCTGAGAAAAGTGATAAGCCCCGAATAGGTGCCCTCTCTTCGCAACCCGGAGTAGAGCTCATCAACATCGGGAACATCGGGAAGTATTGAGTACACCATGATGACAAGCCCGCCGGATCCAATACCGATCATGGCACCAAACACGTACACAATCCAGCCTGGAAGGGCAGGAGTCATCCAGAAACTCATCCCCATGATGACCATCCACCAGAGGGCGGCATACATGTAGGTGTTCCTCTTTCCTTTCCTGTTGCTTATCTGCTGAAATACCGGCAGGGCCAGTATCTGCACAACCAGCATCACACCCAGTACGTAACTTGTCTCTTCGGGCCGGCCGATATAATAGGTCATGAAGTACATCATCACTGACATGATGATATCCATGGTGGTCATGGCAAAAAGATACATGAAGAGAAAATTCGTAAAGGTTGGCAGTTTTAACGGCTCAATGAAGGTTTCACGAAGGTTGAATTTTCTCTGCTCCATCTGAAATTCCTTTCGCTCGGTGGTGGCAAAGAAAGTGGCCAGGTAGGGCAGGCCGAAGAACACACCGAATATAATTGCCATGGCCAGGAAACCTGTTCGCTCATCGTTGAAATATTTTACTATCTCCAGTGGTATTACGGCACACAGGAGAGAGGAGGTTGACGAAAATACTATTCTGAAAGTTGTGACAGAGGTACGCTCATCGTAATCAAGGGTGATTTCAGATGCCATGGCAAAATACGGTATCATCACCATGGTGTACACCGTTGAATAGAACACGTAGGCCACCAGCACATATATGAACCGGTGCATCTCGTTTTCAAAATTAATGGGATACCACATCATGAAAAATGCCAGGAATATAAAAATAACACCTGCTAGAAAGTAAGGACGACGACGCCCGAACCGCGTGCGTGTTCTGTCAGTGATAAGTCCCATGAGGGGATCACTGATGGCATCCCAGCCTTTACTGATCAGAAAAATTATCCCCGCAAGGGCGGGTGATATTAAGACCACGTCTGTTAAGAAGTAAAGATAGAAAAAACCGATAACAACCATGGCGCCGCCGCCAAATATGTCACCAACGCCAAATCCCAGCTTGGTGCCGAGGCTGAGCTTTTCAGATGAATTTTTCATTACACTTTTCCCCTCTTTTTTACAGAAAATGTAAATCAATAATGACTGACCCTGTCATTCTATCAATTTGCGTGAAAAAAACGCAAGAATTTTTCGATTTTTACTTTACATTCTTCACTTACAGCCTTTTTACTGGAACCATATACTGGTACGTACGTTGTATTTCGTCTGCATGGACATTGCATTATTATCCTGTCCATGCAGGCACCTTGATATTATTATAAATTGCATTGCTGTTAAACGCAAATTGAATCGGGGGAAAATATCGTTATGAAAAACGGAACCGTTCTCTGCATGGGTGAGATAATGCTTCGACTGAAATCACCAGGACAGGAAAGGCTATTCCAGTCACCGTTGCTGGAGGCAACATTCGGTGGCGGCGAGGCAAACGTTGCCGTTGGATGCGCCAGGCTGGGTCTTTCCAGCGCCTTTGCCTCGGTCATACCGGCAAGTCCCGTGGGGGACGGGGCGGTTTCTGAGCTTATGAAGCATGGTGTTGATACTTCCCGGATAACCAGGAAAGGTGAACGCCTGGGTATTTACTTTCTTGAGAGCGGAGCCAACCAGCGGCCTTCCAGGGTGGTGTATGACCGGGCCGGCTCGGCAATGGCAGATGCCCGAATTGAAGATTTTAACTGGGATGCCCTGTTTGACGGGGTAACCTGGTTTCATATAACAGGAATCACCCCTGCCCTTTCTCCTTCGGCGGCAGAGTTATCACTTCACGCGGTGAAAACCGCCAGGGATAAAAAAATACCCGTGTCATGCGACCTGAATTACCGCAAAAAGCTGTGGAATTACGGTCAAACCGCCCCTGACATAATGGGAAAACTGGTTCAGCATATTGACGTTGCCATAGCAAACGAAGAAGACTGCCAGAAGTCTCTTGGCATAAAGGCCGATGTGGAAGTCACCTCAGGACAGCTGGAAGTAGAAAAATACAGGGAGCTTGCCTCTGCGGTGCTGAAGAGATATCCCAACCTGAAAAAAATAGCCATCACCATGCGTGAAGCCATTTCCGCCGATCACAATAACTGGTCAGCCGTGCTGCATAACGGGAAGGACTTCTTCCTTTCACGTAAGTACCAGGTTACCCACATCGTAGACCGGGTGGGGGGCGGCGATTCATTTGCAGCCGGTCTCATATACGGCCTGAATATGCTTACATCTGACCAGGAGGCGCTTGAATTTGCCGTTGCAACCTCATGCCTCAAACATTCCATTCCCGGCGATCTTGCCCTTCTAAACGTAGATGAAGTAGAACATCTTCTTAAAGGGGACGGTTCAGGCCGGGTACAGCGCTGATACTTTATACCGGAGGTACCTTCATGTCTTTCATCACAGACGATTTCATGCTGCAGAACGAACCGGGCAAAACACTGTACCACGAGTACGCCAGAGAAATGCCCATTTTCGACTATCACTGCCACCTGCCCCCTGCGCAGGTTGCAGAAAATACAAAATTTTCAACCATAACCGAAATATGGCTCTCCGGCGATCATTACAAGTGGCGTGCAATGCGTACAAACGGTATCGACGAGAAACTGATAACCGGAAGCACCTCCGATTACGATCGTTTTATGGCATGGGCAAAAACCGTGCCCTATACCATACGCAACCCCCTCTACCACTGGACACACATGGAACTTGCCGATCCTTTCGGCATCCGTGACAGGCTTCTTGGTCCCGATACAGCTGAGGGCATATACAAAGAATGCAATACCATGCTGCAGAAGGATGACTTCAGTACCCGTGGCATAATGAAACATTTCGATGTTCGCGTGGTATGTACTACCGATGATCCGGCTGACGACCTTTCCCATCACCGGGCCATTGCCGGGGATACAGGCTTTGACATCAAGGTGCTTCCCACCTTCAGGCCTGATAAGGCATTTGCCATCAACAATTCCGCTATATTCAACCCCTGGATACGCAGGCTGGAAGAGGCAAGCGGTATCAGCATCATTTCCTTTGATACCCTGATGCAGGCACTGGAGAAACGCCATCGCTATTTTCATGAACACGGCTGTCGTCTCTCCGATTACGGCATTGAAGCACCTTTTTACATGGAAGCCAGCCGGGCATCTCTTGATGAAACACTGCAAAAAGCACTAAAAGGACAGAATATTGAAGGTGATCCACTGGCAGCATTTCGCACTACCGTCATGCACGAACTGGCACAGATACATGCCCACAGCGGCTGGACCATGCAGGTACACATGGGAGCTATGCGGAATAACAATACCCGCTACTTCCGAGCACTTGGCCCAGACAGTGGTTTCGATTCCATGGGTGACTTCGAACTTGCACGTCCCCTTTCCATGTTCCTGGACAGCCTTGATGTGAAGAAAAAGCTGCCCCGCACTATACTCTACGTACTCAATCCGCGTGACAACGAAATGGTGGCAACCATGATAGGAAATTTCCAGGACGGGTCAATACCCGGAAAGATACAGTTTGGTTCAGGCTGGTGGTTCAACGATCAGAAGGACGGCATTATTCGCCAGCTTGATGCCCTCTCCAACATGGGGCTGCTGTCTCGATTCGTGGGCATGCTCACCGATTCACGCAGTTTCCTGTCCTATACCCGGCATGATTACTTCAGGCGCATTCTCTGTAACCTGGTTGGACACGACGTGGTAAATGGAGAACTCCCGGGGGACATACCCTTCCTTGGAAAAACCATTCAGGATATATGCTACAATAACGCCGTGAAATATTTCAACATCGAGGGCACCTCTCCCTGCCCTTGACACGGGTCTCAGCCTCTCCTATACTATGTATATAACAAGTACCGGGGAATTCTTTTCCCCTGTATGTACATGACGGAGAGGAAATATTATGGAATATACAACTATAGCAGATACGGGAATAAAGACATCACGGGTGGGACTTGGCACCTGGGCCATAGGTGGCTGGATGTGGGGAGGAACAGATGAAGCACAGTCCATCAACACCATACAATCTGCAATCGAGAGAGATATCACACTGGTTGATACCGCTCCTGTGTACGGTTTCGGACGCTCTGAAGAGATCGTTGGCAGGGCGCTTAAAAATATTGACCGTGATTCATATGTTCTTGCCACCAAGGTAGGACTGGAATGGAAGGACGGAACCCCCTACAGGAACGGCACCAGGGAACGAATCATGAGAGAGATTGACGACTCATTAAAACGGTTACAGGTAGACTATATCGATATTTACCAGGTTCACTGGCCAGACCCCCTTGTGGATATAAAAGAAACAGCGGCTGCCATGAACGAATTGTATGAAGAGGGAAAAATAAAAGCAGTTGGGGTAAGTAATTTTTCTCCTGAACAGATGGATTATTTCAGAAGCGCATCACCGCTGCATACATGCCAGCCACCCTATAACCTTTTCGAAAGGGATATTGAGCACAAGCTTATACCCTACTGCAAGCGCAATAATATTTCCCTGATTACCTATGGGGGCCTTTGCAGGGGAATGCTCTCGGGTAAGATGGATAAAAAGCGTGAATTCAAGGGAGATGATCTTCGTAAACAGGACCCGAAGTTCAAAGAACCCCGTTTCTCACAGTACCTTGACGCGGTGAACAGGCTTGATGAGATGGCAAAGAAAAAATACGGGCGTCGAATCATCCACCTGGCACTTCGCTGGCTGCAGCAGAAAGGCTCTGATGTTCCCCTCTGGGGAGCCCGCAGGCCCGATCAGCTTGACCCCGTTGACAGTATAGACGGGTGGGAAATAGAGCCTGAAGACATGATAGAGATTGAACAAATCCTGCTTGATACGATCAAAGATCCCGTTGGGCCGGAATTTATGTCACCACCTGACAGGAGTTCATGAGGACTCTTTTTCTAACCCGTAATTCATGAACTTTTTCAATTTTTTCAGTTGTTTCCCGTCAATACTGAAATTGATTCCCCTGGAACCAAAGTAAAACCTGTAGAGTACTTCTTCGTCGGCATCAACTATATGCCGCTCAATGGGAATGGTAAAGGGCATCTTTGCACTATATACCCTGTAATTAACTTCTTCATCTTTTTTTCCCTTTCCAGGGTCAGTTGAATTTGCATCAACTGCAACTGGTTCACTTTGTATATCATACAATACTACTTTTTTCTTTATGATCCCCATTTTCATAAAAGCGTTCTTTCCAAGGGTTCCCGTAGTATTTCTGGTTGTAATCTTTAAATATACAATGGTTGGCTCAAGAATTCCATCCTGGTTATACGACCTTTTATATGTTGCTTCAACAGTATTATCACCTGTATTGTTTTCACTTAAATGGGTCATATCCATTGTCACGGTTGTCTTCTTCTGGATTGAATCATTCTCAACCTTAATGGTTTCACTGCTGCAACTGGTTGCCGTAAAAAGAACGGTACATAAAATACAAATCACTCGGGTCATGAGACATCTCCTTAAATTATTCTGCACCATGAGTCACAATTATTCACAGATGAATATCATGTCAATAGAATATTAATAAGGAACGAAAACTGTTGAGATGTTTCATTTTTTCGAAGAGTTAAGGCAACCACATAGGCACAAAGGTACAGAGAAAGGATTAAGTATGGTAACGGCAAAAGAATAAAGGTAATCATATCGAAAAAAATATTATTCCCCTCTGTATCTCTGTACCTCTGTGGTAAATAATTATTAAGAATTGTCTCAGTAATTCCACCCCAGCAAACCAAATGCAATCACATTCATCACTATGGGTACGGCATAAATAATTCCCACTGTGATTAGTTTGCTTTTCATGGATTTAAGACTGATAACCAGGATAGCAAAGCAGAAGAAATGGAAATATCCAATAAGGAATATGAGCCATACTCCCTTGAATGAGCAGAACCAGAATGGGTATTCCCACACCAGGTGTCCGCCAATATTCAACAGGCATTCAATGAACACACAGAACACCGCATACCCTATGGCCCAGAACCATTTTTCGGGCAACCCCAGTATCTTTTCCGTGGTACTTTCAGAGAGGGTGTGATAGTAGATAATCCCCAGTATGGAGAACATGAACATTATCTCAATATTCCATCCCACCATTGTTCGCAGTGCCGTATCTCCCGGCACGGTCCAGAACGCCGAATGCTGTGTGAGGTACATTACCCAGCCATTCCACGTTTCGTTAAAAAAATCCACCCCGAAGATGGTCACACCGGCCAGAACAGCATTCCAGTTTGCTGTTTTCCTTGCCAGCTTGATCTCCTTTGTGTAAATGTAGAAAACTATGGCAAGAAGGGGGATCACGTACCACTTGATGGTGGACAGGTCACGAAGCCCGTCCAGGGCCTGTAAGGTAGCTTCGGTCATACTAACCTCCTTTATAATTAAATACGGTTACCGTATTTATTCTTTGCGTAATCCTCGTACCACCAGCTCAACCCCCTCTTCATACATGGTCGCCACGGTACTTCCTTCGGATTTCACGTAGGCACGTATAAGAAACATTATGTACACCGAGAAAAGAAATTCTGTTACATGCTGCACATCTACCCTGTGAAACCGATTCTCATTTATGCCCTGCTCGATAATAGACTTCAATATTTCCATGGCCCCCATGTTCACCTCCCGAAACCTGTCTTCAGTGGGTGTAAGAGTAAAGATGCCGGGGTCTTTTTCAAGTATGGTTCGAAGATCAGAATGGGCCCCCAGGTATTCAAATGAACGGTAGGCCATCACGCGAAACTTCTCCACAACGTCCTGTTCTGCCGCCACGGCCTCTGCCACCGAATCCCGCCAGCCCGACAGTGCCCCTGCCACGGTCTTCTCATATAGATCCTGCTTATTTTTAAAATAAAAGTATATGTTGCTTTTTGTCATACCCATTGCGTCAGCAACATCTTCGATGGTGGTTTTACGATACCCGTAATGGGCAAAAAGCCCCAGGGCATGATCACAGATTTCCTGTTCTTTATTCATATTGTTAACACTTGAATATTTGTATTTTTTGTTCAAATATTCTAATATTAAAAAAATGTCAACACTTTTTAATGCAGTGAAAAGTGAGAAGTGATCAGAATTTAACATCAAAAATAGTTACACCCGGAGTCGCGGGGAACGCGGGGAGCTTGTGCCCTTCCTCAGCGTCTCTGCGCCTCTGCGTGATACCAATTGAGTATTGATGAAGAGTCTTAAGTTGTATGGTTAGCATTATTTACTAATTATCCGCGTTAATCTGCGTGCATCGAGCGAAGCGGGCGGTTTCATGTATTCAGAACTGTCTGATATTATAAATTACTCTCAAGCATTTCCCAACATCTTGGAATGAGCCATTTACTTCTAACGCCTGAGATCCACCAGAACCGGCATATGGTCTGATGCCCGTGTCCTTATAATGCGGGCACCATCATATTTCAGGTCGGGGGTCACGAAAATGTAGTCAAGGTGCATAAAAGGCTCCCCCCGTCCTTCCCAGAAAGTAGGGGTTTGGTCAAGCCCGGATTTTTTCAGCACGTCAACCAGGGGTGTCTCCCTGATAATGCTGATGGGTTCTGACCCGGGTTCAGCATTAAAGTCACCCATGAGTACAGACGCAGATTGCCCATCCCAGTAACTGATGAGCTCTTGTACCTGCTGCTTTCTCACGTTTTTTTCACTACTGGTGTGATCAAGGTGTGTCACGTAAAAAGTTATCTTTCCACCTTTCGTTTTGATTGCACCCCTTGTAACTCCCCGCACCTCGTTGCGGTTGTTAGAGTAATGATATCCATCCGCATCAGCTATCCTATACCTGCTCAGCAGCGCATTACCATACTGCCCATCCTCGTGATATCCAAGGAATACCCATGTCATGTTGAGTTTTCTCGCAAGGTATGGCAGGCAGTCGATCATACCATTTGAAAGCTGCCCCCTGTTCACTTCCTGCAAACCCACCACGTCAGGTTTTTCCTTCATTATTGCCTCTGCAATATCATCAAGGTCAACCCGGTAATCGGCATCGAATGACTGGTGAATATTATAGGTCATAACCCGTAAGGAACCCGAAGGGGGTGTTTCGCCGGGAGCAGGCATCTTCACTTCTACCCACCATATGCACATAACAATAATTCCGACTGCTGCAATAATACTATATACGGCATTGTCTGTTCGGGAATCAGCACCGGCAGCATGGGCGTGCTGCAAAACGGCACCCACCATCCCCGCCCCAGCCAGTATGGACGCGTATATAACCACGTCCTGAATTTTAAACTGGGCATTTATAAACACGAACATATCAAATATCAGGAACATAAAAAAAACAGCTATACAACTTCGCCATAGACCTGTTTTGATGTCATTACCGTTGGATGTCCACTTTATGATCAGGGCAGGCACAATCCATGCCGCGATTCCCCCGCCTGCAACCCACATGCACACAGGACCAATACGCATGGTGAAAAGCCATGTGGAGCAGATCAGCACCAGGCCAGAAAAGATGGCGGCAATCCTGTTTGTACCCCGTATGGCCCCGGCCCCCAGCATGAGAAGACTTCCTGTCATGGTAGTGGCGGCAACCAGCACACCTGCGGTAACATCATCCAGCCCTGTTGCCGCCACAACCGCTGGAATATTCGTATACACGGCAAACATCATAAAGAACCATGCTCCCATTGACACCAGGGGGAATACTTTTGCAAAGGGCAACTCTTCAAAATCATCCGAACCGTTCAACCAGGGAACAACACGGACTACCAGCACCATAAGCAACAGTCCAATAACCACCATGGCTGCGGCAGGCAGCATTCCTTTTCTCCAGGTAATATCGTATGAAAATAACATGGCGCGCAACACAACATCGATGGTAAACGCTGCTCCAAGCGAGGTGACAAGTACTGGCACCCGGGTTTCAGCACTCCTGTTTTCATCAGATTGCAGCACCAGGGTAAAAAACCACATAAAAAGAATTACCCCCGTGGTGGAAAAGATGATCATTACCAGTGGCTCCTGGAAAAACTGCAAAAGCAGCCGCGCAAATATGATACCCACTGTACTGATAAATAACACTGTACGAGTTCCAGGCCATCTGACCAGTGCTGAAAGGGGGAGAACGGCGGCAAAAACCAGCACCGCGAACAGGGCAATATTCTCAGCACTACCCACGTATACATCGAGATTCCATATAAGCATTGCCATAAAGACACGCAATATGTGCAATGCGAAGAAGATTATCCCTGTAATCAATAGAATAGTTTCGATTCTTCTATTACCCATACTCTTTCTCCCTTTATATTGTGCATAGTATTACATAGTATCCATCCAATTGCAACGAGAATACTATATGAGCATGCGTGTGAAATTATCTTCACTATTTTTTTATTGCCACAGGGCATGTGGGCATAGTATATACAAGAGGGTGCATAAAAAAGGATCAGTGATATGATCACCAGAACAATGGAGACTGGCCATGAGCCATGACGAATTGATTACCGAAAACGACATGCTGAAAAATGAAATCGAGATGCTCACTTCCCTTATCCTGAAAATTCATATGGACATGGATATTGAACATTTCCTTGACGAGATCATATTTACATTGCGCCGTCGAATACCATTTGATGGCTGCAACGTATCATATATTGACCGCGATGGCCTGATGAACGTCCACAGGATAAACCCCTCAAACGTATCTCCCAAGCACAAGCTTTCTGCTGACCAGCTTGAAGAGGTTTTCTCCCGAAAAGTTGATTACAAAACAAGCAGTGACTGGGCATCTATTGCAGCCAGGGAAAAACGAGAAATATACATTCCAGAAGTACACCTGGATGACTTTACCCCGGGTGACCAGGTCTTTTTAAAGGACTATGGAATTACAGGGTTATACTACCTTCCCCTGATCATGGGGGACAGGGTGCATGGAACCATGCGGTTTCATAACTATGATTCACCAATGACACTCACTGAATTTGAAAAGAACCTGATTCGCACACGGGCCTCTGTAGTGGCCAAGGCCCTCGATGACTATTTTCTTTACCAGGACGTGAAAAAGAAGAATGATGTGATCACCCTCGACCTTGATCTTGCAACCAGGCTGCAGCGCAACCTGCTTCCAGACAGTTTCCCTGACTTCGAGGGTGTAGAGGTTGCGGCAGCTTATATACCCATGATTGAAGTGGGGGGAGATTATTACGACTTCCTGTACTCCCCTGAAAAAAGGGAACGACGATTCGGTCTCCTCATCACCGACGCGTCGGGACACGGGGTATCTGCCGCCTTTATTACAAGCATGTTGAAACTTTCGTTTCAGAACCGGCAGACCTACAAGAATTCATGGTCCCCCTCTTACGTGTTATCATATATCAACAGGTCTATAAAGAATCTTATCGCTGATAACTTTGTCACCGGCTGCTACGCGTATTTTGATTTTTACCAGATGAATCTTGTCATGTCCAGTGCGGGTCATAATCCCGTATACCGGGTTAACCGTGACACAGGGGAAGTGGATACCCTCAAACCCCGTGGTAAAATGCTTGGACTTTTTGACTACCAGGAATTCCAGGAGATAGAAATCCCGATAAAAAGCGGACACCGGTTTTTATTCTATACCGACGGACTTACCGAGGCCGAGAACAGGGAGGGAATCCCATTTGAAAAAAACCTCGTTGACCTTCTTGCCGGATCTGGTGAACTTACTGCGGATAATTTCTGCAGACGTGTAGAAGATCACCTGCGTGTTCACGGGTTATACGGATCAAAGACAACCTTTGATGATGATATCGCCATGGTGATTATTGACGTCCTGTAAACATATTCAACAGTAACAGCTGCTGGCATAAATTTTACTTTCAATATTTCATCATGCCATTAGAGTTGCCACCGTAAGAATGATAATTGATGGAGAACGATATGCCCAGAGTACGCCTTGCCGAGCAGAAAAGCTATCCATTCAGATATGAATGCGTCATTCGTGTGTATGATGTGAATATGTCAGGTCACGTGGGAACTACCGAGATGGTTGCCCTGCTGCACCAGGCCCGTCATCAGCTATTAATGGACAACGGGTTACACGAATTGAATCTTGGGGACGATGAAACTTCCATAATCATGGCTGACATGGTTCTGAATTTTAAAAAAGAGATCTTTCTTGATGATAACATCATAATTGAAAGCAATATAGGTGAAATCAGCGAAAAAGGCTTCCGGTTTTTCCATCGGGTGATGAAAGATGGACACCCCGCATGCCTGGCGGAATCAGGAGCAGTGGCTTTTAATTTTCAGAAACGTGCGATAGGCAAAATCCCCCCCGCATTTATGGAAAAGTTTGCCCGGTAATACAGTAAAATACTGCCACTGCTTATATATCCTTGCCACTGGAAACCCGCACAATTCCCAGTTTCTTCAGCACAACCGGAAGAATTGCAAAAAGGCCCAGCAGTATGAAGGCGATCAGCATATTGGTGGAAAAGATATCCCCGACCGACGTAACCGTTGCCAGCTGCTTTCCTGCAAAGGCATATACCAGTGATCCGGGTATAATACCCAGTGAGGTGGTCCAGATAAAGGTACGGGGCGGTATGGAAGTAAGACCGGCAAAAAAATTGATAAGGAAGAAGGGAAACACGGGAATCAATCGCAATGTTAACAGGTAGTTATAACCATTTTCATTGATGTCCCGGTTAAAACGCTGCAGCCGCTCACCGTATTTTTCCTGTATCCAGTTACCAAGAATAAATCTTGCCGCCAGGAAAGCCATAAACGCACCCAGGGTGGCGCCCACGTTTACATATACCGCACCCAAAATCACCCCGAAAAGATATCCGCCCGCCAGGGTCATTACCGCAGCCCCTGGAATGGAAAACCCGGTAACCAGTATATATATACCGATAAAAATCAGCACTGACTGCAGGTACCGGTCAAGCACCATCTCCTGAAGTGAACCGGCATATGCCTGCAGGTTCTGCAGGGTAATATACTCATGCCATCCTGCCATGCGGATCATAACAGCCCCCCCAACCAGCACAACTAATAACACAATACGCTTCCAGTATGTCCGGAAAAAACTACTCATCACCCTTATCTCCTTTCATGAAAAATTGTGCCAGCCGCACCAGAGGGTTGTTCCTTATCCTGTCCACGTAGGCATCCCTGGCCGGATGCCGCACCATGTCAGAATACGACGGGTAGGCGTGAATTACCCCACTAAGCTTGTGAAAGGGGATACCCATAGCCTTCATGGCATGTGCCTCATGCATCAGTTCACCTGCCCGCGCACCCATTATATGTATCCCCAGCAGCTTACCGTTTTTTTTCGTAATAAACTTCGCCAGCCCGAATTCCGTTCCGTCTGTAATGCCCCGATCAAGATCACCATATGATTTTTTGTACACACGAATACGTGTACCATATTTCTCAACCGCTTCCTCTTCTGTCAGTCCCGAATGGGCAATTTCCGGGTCGGTATAGGTCACCCATGGAACATGAGAATAGTCCACCTTTCTTTTCACCGGAAGCATGGCGTTGGTGGCCGCGGTAATGCCCTGGTATTCACACATGTGACTGAACTGGTATGGCCCAGCCACATCTCCCGCCGCAAAAATGTGCGGCACCGACGTTCTCAGGTATTTATCAAGCTCAAGCCCCCCGTTATCGTATTGAACACCGGCCGCTTCAAGACCCAGCCCGTGCACACGGGGCTTTCTTCCAACAGCTACAAGCAGGGTTTCTGCCTTCACTATCCTCTTTTTTTCTTTTTTAGTAACGACGGTCAACTCCAGCTGCTTTCCTTTCTGCATCACCCGTAGGGCCCTGTGCCCGGTAAGCACCGTCATCCCTTCATCTGAAAGCCTTTTTGCCAGCATTCCCGTCAACTCGGGGTCATCCCGTGGTATAATACGATCCAGCATTTCCACAACTGTAACCTTCGTACCCAGGCGTTGAAAGGCCTGTCCCATTTCGATACCGATGGCCCCACCGCCAAGCACGATCATGGATGCGGGTGGCTTCTTCAGGCTAAAAACTGTTTCATTGGTCAGGTATGGTACAGAATCAATATTTTCAATGGGGGGGACAAAGGGCTCTGACCCGGTTGCGATCACGAACTTTTTGGCCGAATACATCTTCCCCTTTACCCTGACATGATGGGCATCTACAAACTGTCCCTTTCCCATGATAACTGAGATACCCTTCTCTTCCAGTACCCGCGGTGTCTCATGACTGTAAATGGTACGCACTACCTTCTGAACCCGTTTCAATCCATCTTCCGGCCGAAGCCCGGTAACCTTTTTGCCGGCCAGACCATGATCATACAGGTGCCCCGCATTATGTACCAGGGTAGCTGATTTTATCAGAGCCTTGCTGGGAATACAGCCGTACCAGGTACACTCACCACCTGTTTTTCGTGCCTCTACCAGGGCAACCCTTTTACCCAGGTTCACCGCCACTGATGCGGTCACCAGTCCTGCCGCTCCACCGCCAAGAACTAAAAGATCATAATCATACTGCATTGTTTTTCCTCCAGCTTACAGGTTTCCAGATAATCCCCGGTTTAAAAGGGATAAATAGTGTAATATATATTTAATGTAGTGGCAAATCAATCTTCGCTTCACGATATGCTGCTAAAGAATAGACCGGAAAAGATGCTGCGAGCGGATATATCGCATGGTATGTGATTTTTTAAATATCGACAAATGACTTCTTGAAACCATCTCCCGCAGATCATCAAGGGTATCCACATCACCCCACTCAGGCAGCGAAACATATTCGATCCCTGCAGATTCCAGGCGGGTTAAGGTGGCAGATAACACACTGTAGGTACCCCATTGTATATTGTAAAAATAATCCCCTGAAAGGGCGTTTTTTCTCAAGCCGATGCAGTAATATCCCCCATCAAGCGCCGGGCCTATTACCGCATCCACAGAATCAAGCTGACGTAAACCATCTGATATAATTTTTTCCGGCAGATCAGGAATGTCACTCCCCATGAGAAAGCAAGACTTGTAGCCGGCCTGAAACACGTCTTCGAAGGTATGAAACATTCGGGCACCAATATCGTCCCCCCGCTGCTGCATGTACTCAAAGGAATCACCCAGCCATTCCCGGTATGTTCTTTCTTTCACGGATGGTTCATAGCTGATAATGATGGTATCATATACAGAGCTGGCTGTATCAAGCACATCCATCACAAAACACCGGTATAAATCTGCCGTTATGGTTGCACTGCCGATACCTTCTTCAAGCCGTGATTTCACCTTTCCGGGCCGGGGATACCTTACAAATACTACCAGTGCCTTCCTGTATGGTTCTCCCATGTCGTGTTTCAATTATTTAATTCCTCAATATTTCTATAAAATCAATATAGGACACGGATCTTTCTCCCGTGTTATCAGAATCATTCATCACCGCAAGACTGGCCTGTGCGGGTGGGCTTTCACCAAAGGCCTGCCTGTAGTCTTTAATGACATTGATGGACTCAACCATCCACTTCCCCGCATTCGTACTGCCCTGCTGAAGGGGTATCAGGATTCTTTTCATCATTTCCCCCGGTTTTTACCATAATACAATGATGCCAGTGTTTCAACCGGCATCCCCGCAAGGTACATAAGTTGTATTGCATAATTTTTTAATGTATTCATAAGAAAGCCCTTTTCATACCACATACGGGGAGATGTGCGAACACGACTATCCAGTATTTTAATACGGTCTCCCCGTTGCTTTATGGTACGCATAATCTCCACGTCTTCCATAATTGGTATCTGCGGGTATCCCCCGATTTCGTGAAAATACCCTTTCCTGAAAAAATGCCCCTGGTCCCCGAAGGGTATCCGCGTCAGGCGGGACCGCAGGGAGCCGCTGGCAGCCACCACGGCGAACCACCAGTGAGTATCATCAAAGCCAAGATCAAAGGCCCCGCCCACAACCTGGCGGTCGTCAAGAGCCAGGTCAATTTGCCCCAGGGCATCATGGGGCAGCCGTGTATCCGCATGCAGAAATACCAGCACTTCTCCCAGGGCCTTCAGTGCCCCCGCATTCATCTGTCGTCCTCTCCCCTTACCTGATACAATTACCTTTATCGGAAAATCTGGTGACAAAAGCCTGGCCGTACTTCCTTCTTCATCTCCGTCCACCACGATTATCTCATCAATATTTTCATCTATAAGTTCAAATGCCCGCCTGATGGTGTCCCTGATAATTTCATTTTCATTTAAAACCGGCACAATAATTGAATAAGATCTTCTCATTTTCCCAGCATTCTCCATTCTAACTTGAAAGGTCTTATTGTACAATACACAAAATTTGAATATTTTCAATATATAATGTTGACCCGTCTCATTATTTTGCATATAACTATATACCAGAAAGAGAAAACTTCCCCATCAATGCAAGGGGCACAATGGATACGAAAAAGAAGAGTACTATAATCAGGGCTTTTCTTAAAAAACAGAAATGGGTTACCGGTGACTGCACTGTTTCTTTCCTTGCAGCCGGTGAATATAATGAAAATTACCTGGTTAAAGCCACAGGAAACCATACCTATGTGTTCAGGATAAATCACGGAAGCCAGCTTGGCCTTGATGACCAGGTATCCTACGAGTTCAACGTTCTCGACGCGGTATATCCTTCCGGGGTAACCCCCCGTCCCCTGTATATTGAGCCTTCACCTGAAGAATTTGACGGCGGGGTGCTTCTCATGGTATACCTGCCAGGCCGGCCATTACGCTATCCTGATGATACCCGCCACGCCGCCGAGGTTTTTGCCGCCATTCACGCCCTGAAGCCCGACAACCGTCTCATCGTGCAGTCCAATCCAGTGCTGGACATCGCCGCTGAAAGTCATGATCTGCTGACCCGTTTCCCCCGCCACCCACTGACGGATGAACAGGATAAGCTCCTTGAGCTGCACAACATCATTCAAAAGATGGGGCAATCCATGCGTGAAGAATTCCAGTCAGAATCCATGTGCATGGTAAACACGGAGGTGAACTCACACAACTTCATCATCGATGATGAGAACGACAGGGCATACCTGGTAGACTGGGAGAAGGCAGTAGTCTCTCACCGCTACCAGGATCTCGGGCACTTTCTTACCCCCACCACCACCCTGTGGAAAGGGAATTACATCTATTCAGCAGACGAGAAGACAGAATTTCTTCGTGAATACGAGTCCACACTGAAAACCGGTATTCCCCTTGATGAACTCCGGGAAAAAACGCGACTGCTTGAACGAACCATAATCCTGCGGGGGTTAAGCTGGTGCTACATGGCATGGTATGAGTATACCCGCTCAGACAGGACACTGCAAAACCATCATACTTTCAATACCATACAGAATTACCTTGCCGATATAGACTGGTTTCTCAGGGAGGACGTGGTGTGATGAAAATTATTCATGATTGTGACAACACCATGGGCATGCAGCACCGTGACATCGACGACGGCATGGCCCTGCTCTACCTGCGGGGGCGGTCTGACGTTGAACTGCTTGGGGTAACACTCACCTTCGGCAACAGCACTATTGATGACGTGTACCAGTGCACCCGCACCTTATTTGATGATTTTTCCATCAACGATGTTCCCCTTTTCAAAGGAGCAGCCGGCACTGGAAACAGGCACAGCGAAGCGGCAGAATTCCTTGTACATACCGCCGCTGAACACCCCGGGGAGGTAACCCTGCTTGCCACCGGCTCACTCACCAATCTTCTGGGAGCATACCAGCTGGATAATAATTTCTTCCATAACCTGCAACAGGTTGTCATAATGGGAGGGGTTACCCAACCCCTGATCATAAACGGGAAGGAGATGGGTGAACTGAACGTGTCCTCCGACCCTGAAGCCGCGTCAGGTCTGTTCCTGTCGGGAACTCCTGTTACCGTCATCACGGGAAACCTGTGCCTGCAGATGCCTTTCGGTATAGAACAGATGCACATGTTACGTGAATTCATAACCCCAACGCTGTTCACATATATCCAGACCCCCTTTACCCCGTGGATGCAATTGATGCAAAACTATTTCGGCATCTCCCACATTTACCTGTGGGACCCCCTGGCAGCGGTATACTGCACTAATCCCGAACTTTTCACATCGGCAAAAACCGATTACGTAACTTCAGCAGGGGGCCTGTCAAAAGGATTTTTGAGGGTGGACGGGGGAGATATCACCTGCAAGCTGAACGTACCCCATTCAATCTCGTCCCCCGACGTGGTCCTGAAGGTACTGGCAGATTCCTACCGGCAGTTGCCTTCACCTGGATAACCGCTACATTTCCAGGAATATCTTTTGCGCGTTTCTGAAAAGAATGTTTTCCGTGTCTTTATCATCCAGTTGTTCACGGATACCCCGTATCTTGTCCTGGTACCACTCATAGGTGTCTACCCCGTCAATGGGGGCGTCGGTGCCAAAGAGTATCTTGTGGCTTCCCACCCATTTCACCGCCTTCTCAATTGATTCAAAGGTAACCCACGTAGTATCACCGTATACGTTTTGAAGTTCTTCCATGTACTCAATAGATTCAATGTTATCAGAAGCAAGCCCCATGTGCACCAGCACAAAATTCAAAAGGGGCCACTCTCCAGCCACCTCACGGGCGAATGATGGATGGGCGTATATATCATGTGCCGTATGCACGGCAACCGGCATGCCCAGGGTTTTTGCACATTCAAGGTAGGGAACATACTTTTTGTCTGTTATCTTTAACTGTGACATATCAGGATGAAATTTCAAACCGGCAAAAACATCACGATTCTCCTCTAAGAAAAGGAGCACATCTGGGGTGTACCCTTCCGTGTGAGGTTTTATCCAGTAAAGCCCCCGCAGCCGGTCAGGATGCCTGTGCACCAGGTTCAGCACCTTCTCGTTCACCTCCCTTTCAGGAACGGGAGAATCTACCGGTCCATGCGGGGGTATGAACTCCGATCCCTCCACGTTGGACACCAGGGCAAAATCTATGCCATAGCGGTCCATTGCCTTCAACAGCATGGACTCCGTAAGATCGAAATTCTCAATGGTGCCGATATGTACGTGGGTATCTATTATCATATTTCCCTGTTGCTCCACGAGGGGATCACCGCGAAGACGCAAAGTTCGCAGAGAACCGCAAAGTTTTTAATCTATTATAAAGTATATACCAATAACTGCTTGCCCTGCAACTGTGAAATATGTATCCTTCATGAAAAGGCCAAAAATAATTCTATGAAAGTAATAGAAAATGCAACATGCCAAATGTGTGGGGAAAATGAGGCGGTGGTGCTCTGTGATGGCTGCGGGAAGGCACTTTGCGTAGAATGCCGCATCTTCGACATCTGGTGCTACGGCTGCGGTCACGGGGACACGAAAGCCTTCTGCAAAAAGTGCAACGACAACCCCGAGATAAACATCTGGAAGTTACCATAAACTCAACAATAATTAACCACAGAGGCTCAGAGAAACAGAGAGAATATGGTTGCATGTCATGATAACTGAATATTTTTTCAGCTGGTATACTGCTTTAATGTACCATTAAGACAGCTATAAAAAAATCCTTGCTCTGTTTCTCTGAGCCTCTGTGGTTACCAAAAATAGTGATTTACATGAAACATAACAGTGATATGTTTGGGCTATATCCTACTACGAGGTGAACGGCATGGAACAGACCGTATATGAGAAACTGGCCGATGTACTTGACTCCCTTCCCAACGGGTTTCCCCGATCAGAAAGCGGTGTTGAACTGGATCTATTGAAAAAAATATTCAGGCCTGACGAGGCCGAGCTTTTCTGCAGCCTGAAACTGAAGAAGGAAACAGCTGCACAGGTGGCGTCCCGCACCGGGCATAACCCAGAAGAACTGGACAAAAAACTCACCAGCATGTGGGCCCGGGGGCTTGTAGAATGTGACCCATCAGGCAAAGCAAATAAATATAACCTGGTACCCTGGATACTGGGCATCTACGAACTGCAGCTGCACAACATGGATGAGGAGTTCGCCCGTCTGCATGCAAGGTACATCAAGTCAGTGGGTCCTTACTTCCTGTCCCACACCCCGCAGATGATGCAGGTGGTTCCCATTGAACAGCAGATTTCCACTGCCGGGATCGCCATGCCGTATGAGCGGGTCTCATCAATCATTTCCAAATGCCGGTCATTTGCTGTAAACGAATGTATTTGCAAGAAACAGACCTCCATGCTGAAACGGGGCTGTGACAAGCCAAGGGAAGTATGCCTTGCCCTTTCAGAACATCCAGATTATTTCAACGATCATCCACACGCGGGAAGGATAATCGACAAAGACGAGGCCCTTGATATACTGAAAATGGCTGAAGAAGCGGGACTTGTACACATGACCGCTAATATACAGGAAGGACATTACTTCCTCTGCAATTGCTGCGGCTGCTGCTGTGTTCAGCTGATCGCAGCCAGGTTCGGAATGAAAGATACCGTCAATTCCCACTACTTTGCCAGGATAGACCCCAGTCTTTGTAAAAATTGCGGAACCTGCGCCGATACCCGTTGCCAGGTTAAAGCAATTGAGCCTGTTGATAATTACATGAGTATACAGGAAGAGAAGTGTATCGGCTGCGGGTTATGCGTTTCCACCTGTCCGGAAAATGCAATATCATTAATACGGCGGGAAGAGGCAAAACAGTCCGCACCCCCTCTTGATGAGATGGAATGGTACCGTGAAAAAGCCAGGGCACAGGGAATCGATATCTCTGATTACGAATAAGCACTTGTATCTGCCCAAAAAAAAAGACAGGAGAAAAATCCTGTCTTTTTTATGCGAATAAATGCATCCCCGAGGGGATTCGAACCCCTGTTGCCGGGATGAAAACCCGGTGTCCTAGACCCCTAGACGACGGGGACAGATGGTGAATGGTTAATAAGAAAAATGGAAGACTTTGTCAATACATTTTTGCATATTTCCCATGTGAGCCGCCAGGGAATCGAACCCTGGACCCACTGCTTAAAAGGCAGTTGCTCTACCGACTGAGCTAGCGGCTCTTTTGATGGAAACCTCTTATACTAAACGGTATTTTACTGTCAAATAAAAAAATCAAAAAAAGAAACGCGGTACATTTATAATATCATGCATGCCTTCATCGTTACAAAAAAAAGTACAATTCGTTCAATTTTTTTTACACCGAGAAGTTCTTAAAGATGCACTGTCCTTTTTTCACTTTACGAACGTATTCATCCTGTCGGGTCCAACGGAAACTATTGATACAGGAACACCTACTGCCTTTTCAATAAAGGCGATATACTCTTTGGCTGCGGACGGGAGATCGTCGTACGATTTGCATTCACTTATATCCTCTTTCCACCCTTCAAGTTCCTGGTAGCGTGGTGTCACCTTGTGCTGCAGTGAAGATGGAAAATAATCCAGGTTTTTCCCTTCGACAGTATATCCAACCGCCACCTTGATCTTTTCCTGGCCGGAAAGCACATCCATTTTCGTAAGCGCTATAGATGTCAGGCCGTTTATTCTGGCGGTGTGCTTCAGAAGCTCAACGTCAAACCACCCGCATCGTCTTGGCCTGCCAGTGGTTGCACCGTACTCACCCCCCTTTTCCCTGATCATGTCACCTTTTTCACCCACTTCTTCTGTAGGAAAGGGGCCTTCACCTACCCGGGTTATGTATGCCTTGGTTATTCCAACCACCTCTGAAATCGCGCTGTAATTAAGTCCTGATCCCATCAGCGCCCCGCCGATAGTTGGATTAGACGAGGTCACGTAGGGGTATGTACCATGATCAATATCAAGCCCGTTCCCCTGTGCTCCTTCCAATAATATTTTTTTCCCTTCGGATAAAGATGTGTGCAGGAAGTAAGGTGTATTCCTTATCATGTCAGCTACACGTTCCCTGAATTCAACAAGCAGGTCCATCATCTCTTTAATAGAAAATGTGTCTTTATTATAGCAATGCTCAAGCTGCAGGTTTTTAAATTTCAGTGCCGTTGCAAGTCTTTCTTTCAGAAAAGCATCATCAAAAATATCACCGATACGTATGCCTGTGCGGAGGCATTTGTCGGCATACGCAGGCCCGATGCCTCTCTTGGTAGTGCCAATCTTATTGGATCGTACTTCTTCCATGGCGGCATCTACCGCCTTGTGATATGGAAGAATCAAATGTGCGGCATCTGAAATATAAATTCTGTCCCGTATTTCCAACCCTTCTTTTTCCAGAAGATCGAATTCTTGTACAAGCTGCACGGGATCCACTACCACGCCGTTACCAACTACACACTCCTTGCCTTCGTGCAGAATTCCCGATGGAATAAGATGGAATACATGCTTTTTCCCATTGACTACAACAGTATGGCCGGCATTGGCACCTCCCTGGTACCTGACTATTATGTCAGCATTACGGGAGTAATAATCGATCATTTTGGCCTTGCCTTCATCTCCCCACTGTGTGCCTATAACTACTGTACAACTCATGATTACCTCTGGATAAGGTTTTTTTAAACAGATTCAGCCCGAAAGCCGCGACCAACCTATATTACGAGATTAAAATAACAAGCATTTTTCCAAAAAACCATACATACAATGGTTGACGAATAAGAGGCCTGTCAGTACATTACATACAAGTTGGGGGACGACATGGTTTCGACTGTGTTGATGCGTCCTTAGCTGCATGCCGAGTGTGCTGTCATCTCGTTAAACGTGGCAGGCCAATTATAAG
>CAZVRB010000050.1:18532-26886 GCA_964629365.1 uncultured Leptospiraceae bacterium | reverse complement strand
ACCCTTACTTCTGTGAAGGGTGATGATCTTCACCGCCGTATCATCGGTCTCAAGGCGCACCTGGTATTCTTCATCAGCGTTGGCGGATGAAAGCTGCCGCAAAAACCATTGCAGAAGTCCTTCAACCCCCGGCATCCCCTCACGTTCAATTCGCTGCAGCACCTCGGCGCAATGCAGCAGGTCTGTGTACCGCCGCTCTCCCGCGGGCAGAGACAGTATCCTCCGGGCAACATGGTTTTTCTCCATCAGCTGGCGAAACATGCTCATGAATCCGTATTTTTTCCATCCCTCGTTGTAGAGGTGAAAGGTTTCCATCCAGCTGTCCCAGCGGCTGTCATCATTTGAAAGATCGTATATTTCCCGTGCATCACACCCGATGATTGTGGTGGCAAGTGCCGTTCGTACCCTTGTATCACTGGCAGGTTCGGCGGCGGCCATCATCACCAGTGCAAGCTGGGATGCCTCTTCGGTGGCAAATACGCTGCCGGTGGAGTACACCACCGCGGGTATATTATACCGTGAAAGATGCCGTTTCACCAGCTGGGCCTGCATATGCTTTCGAACCAGCACCGCCATATGCCCGGGGTTGACCGGTTCATCATCAATCATCGCCTTACCCCTGCCCCCTAGGGAGGAAAGCCTTGATATCTCGATAGCAACGGCCGCGGCGATACTCTCTGAAGCGTTACCTTTATTTATGATGCCCTTGTTGTTATCTGCGAACTCCTCATCCAGATACCATATTGCCATGGACAGGGGGTCTTCCCCTTCAACGTGAAGTGCATCAGCAGCACCCCCACGGGATGACACCCCGGGATACTGAATACGATCGAAGACGAATGGATGCTCCTTCTGCGTAAAAATGGTATTCACCGCCGTCACCAGTCCCGGATCGGACCGCCAGTTTGTGCCAAGGGTATAGGTTGAGGTCACATCTTCGGTGGCTTTCAGGTAGGCGAATATGTCCGCCCCCCTGAATCCGTAAATTGCCTGTTTGGGGTCGCCTATAAGATACAGGATATAATCTTCGTATTTGAATATGGTGGTAAAAATGCTGTACTGTACCGGATCGGTGTCCTGGAACTCGTCGATAAGGGCGGCCCTGAACTTGCGCCGCACCGCCCGGGCAAGCAGGCTTTCAGAATCACCGTTAAGGGCGGTGTGCATATCTTTAAGAATGTCGTCGAAGGTTCGCAGGTTTTTCTGCTCTTTTCTGCGGGGGAGCTGGTCTTCCATGTAGTTGAAGAAATCACCCTTGATGGCAATTACCTGCTGTTCCATGAATTCATTGAACGACTGCATGCCCTCATTGAGAGCTCCAAAGGTATCAAATACCGGGTGGACGGGGGGTTCGTATCCTTTCTTTGTTTTTTCTGTCAACTCGCCGGTTGACCATTTTTTCAGTGTATCACCCGCTGCCAGGATATCGCTGCCGCTGAAATATCCGTCGAGACGTGCAACCATGCCCTGAAAATTTGCCCGCTTGTACACGTTGGCATACAGGGCACCACTCTCGATGGCATTGTCAATCAATTCAACGGCTTCCACCCGATCGTCTTCCCATGCGTTTTTTGCTTTCTGGAAAAGTGCCTGCAACTCATTGTAGAGCCTTTCAACCTCACCGGTATTGGCAATGGGGACAGAGGGCACAACCAAAAAGCCCGGGTCGATGGACCGTTTGCGCAAAAGCTGCCTGCCGTAGTCGGGGTTTACCCCCTTTCTGTAGAGGCTGTCCACCAGTATGGGAGACATGGTGTTGATTCGGCTTCGCCAGTAATCGTCCACGATCTCTCCGGTTATCACCGTTTCATCGGTGGTGAGCTCCGTATCAAAGAGAGAGCTGCTCTCGAAGGCGTATTCACGAAGCATGCGCTGGCAGAATCCGTGTATGGTGAAAATGGCCGCCCGGTCAAAGTCGTTCACCGCCACCCGCAGGTTGCGAAGCTTTCTTTCATCAGAAGGGTACTTTTTCTTCAGGGCAGGCAGCAGCACTTCATTTTCATGCAGCTCAACTTCATGACCGGAAAGATACCGGTAGGCCTCGGTGAGCCTCCTGCGAACACGGTCACGCAGTTCTTCGGTGGCGGCCTCGGTATAGGTAACCACCACCACCTGGTCGACTTCCAGTTCTTTCTCGAAGATAAGACGCAGGTAGAGCCCGGCTATGTTAAAGGTTTTGCCCGTTCCCGCGCTTGCCTCGATGAGGTTGGTGCCCGAAAGGGGGGTGTTCACCAGGTCGAATATGCTGTATGTATTCTTTTCGTTCATATCCGTTTATATACCATCTGTATCCACGCTGAGATGTTCGAACACCGGTGTGTATATCTTCATGGCATGGTTTCTGAACTCTTTACTGCTGATGGCCTTTTCATCGAAACACAGTGACACGCTGGCATCATTCATATCCCCGCCGTATCCCCCGTTGAAATCGCTGCCCTCCCACTGACGTTTGGCACTTCCGTAGGCTTTTTTCTCGTCTTTGCCCGTGAGTATGGCAGAGGCATACTCCCACGAGGTTCCGGGAAAGAACACCAGTGGTTGTTCATTTCCCCGGTGGAAGAGATCAACAAGTTCGCCCAGCACCTGCCGGGCCTGTGAGCGGGTTACCGGCTCAAAGGTGGCAACCGCGTCCTTAAAGACGCATACCGTGGAGCAACCTGACATCTCATCTACCCCGTTCAGGGCGCAATGGTATATCCATCCCCGCAGTATGTCGCGGCCCTTGATCTTCACGGGACTGAACCGCACCAGCCGGTCACCCCGTATACCGCTGATCACACCCCGAACCCTGCTGGTGTCGAACTGAATATCGACCGGTATCTCTGAAGGCAACACGTCACCGGTTACTTCTGCAACCTTATGGGCAAACCGCAACGCCCTTTTTTCGGCATTGGTATAGATAACCCCGCCCCATGTTCCCTGTGGCAGCATGCCCCGGGCATATATCACCTCGCGCATGTTCTGAATGTCTTCATGATCAAGGTACCGGTCACATAATTCACTTGTTATGGAGAATGTCTGCAGGTTGTCAAGGCTGAAGGGCTCCCGGTCATCCATCTCGTCGAAGCGTATTTCCGGTTGAATACCAAGGCGCCTGGTACAGTAAAAGGCTGCCGGATTATCAAAGAATTTCACCAGTTCATCAAGGGTGATAATGGCACCCTCTTCCGGGGTAAGCGATGGCAGGGAATTGCCGGCGAAAGAGGGCATATCCTTTCGGTCATCAACCAGGCTTTTACATGCTTCAAGCCGGGTGGCCGAATAGCTGAAAAGCCTTTCATTACCGGTAAAATAGGCGGGGCTGAACGGCTGCAGGTGATGAACCGTTACCACGTGTGACAGTATGTCTTCCCCGTCAACGGGTTCAACCGCGAATCCCTGCCGAAGGTAATCCAGCAGTTCGCTCACCACCACCGAGGGGGGAATGCTGCTGTTATCGCGGGCACTCTGCCCGGTGAAGGTGATACACAACAGGCTTCTGGCCGAGACTATGGTCTCAAGAAAAAGATACCGGTCGTCGTTCCTGGCAGACCTGTCCCCCGGCCGGGGCCCGCCCTCCTGGTACATCAGGTCAAATCCCCGCACCCGGTCTTTGCGGGGAAAGGTATCATCATTCATCCCCATCATGCATATAATTTCAAAGGGTATGCTTCTCATTGGCAGGGTGGCACAGAAGGTGATCCCCCCCGTCATAAATGAGGTGCTCACCCGCTCTTCGCTTATCTCGTTCTGCAGCCATGAACGCAGCACGGGCAGGTCGATGGTTCCGTCGAATATATCGCCGGTAACATCATCGGCAAGCTGTGACACACGGTCACGTATCATCTGCACGTATCGCTGTGTATCATCTGAAGGCTCAAAAAGTTCGTCAAGCAGCAGGTTGATGCGGCTGTGCCAATCTTGAATGCCAGCACTGCCCGAGAAGGTTTCAACAAGGGAAAACAGCAGGTGGCAAAAATCCGCCAGGTTACCCAGCACCGCCGCGTTGTCCCCCTCTATATGATCATATGGAAGAATGTCATTGTATATGAATGTATCATCACCCGGCATGGCAAAGCCGAGAATCATGCGGTCAAGGCCGTAGCGCCAGCTGTGTATCACCGTGGGGGGCTGATCAAGGCGGGCCCGGTGGGTATCGTCTATTCCCCAGTGAATGCCGGTTTCCCGGATCCACGACTGAACCAGGTCGAGGTCTGCCGGGGACAGCTGGAATTTCCGGGCCACGTCGTCGCATTGCAGTATCTCGAATACCCTCCCCGCCTCGAACCTGCTGTCCATGCAGTCAAGCACGGCGAAGAATGTGTCGATGGTGGTGCTTACCGACCGCAGGTTCTGGTCGGCTATAGAATAGGGAATATACTGCTCACCCGAACCCGGATTACCAAACACCGCGTCGATGTAGGGTGCGTAGGTATCGATATCAGGTATCATCACCAGCACGTTTTGCGGCTCAAGGCCGGGTGTAGTGTTGAACTGATCAAGCAGCACATCACGAAGCACCTCGGCTTCACGCATTGGCCCGTGGCATGAATGTACCTGTATTGAACGGTCAAGGGAATAAATGCGCATCTGTTGATAATCGGGGGCATCCTTTCCCGCGGGGGCTCCCCTATCCACCAGGTCAAGTATATCGTTCTGCACCATGGTGAGCACAGAGTCGCCTGGATTCCTGCGGTATGCGGCATCGTCAAAGGGCTCGTTTCGGGCGTACTCCCATACCATGGGTATAAACTGTTTGCCCACCAGTCCAAGGGATGCCAGCAGGCTGTTGCCCACTTCCATATGATGCCGTGGCACCTTGCCGTATCTCAGGTTGTACTGTTTTTCAACACGTGAGATCTTTGCTTCCTTTTCGATGTCATACCAGAACTCTTTGCAGGGATTGAGCTGGTAGACGTGCACCGGTATAAAACGGGATATCTCGGCCAGCACCTCGATGTGAAAAGGAGGCAGCGAGGTCACCCCGAACAGGTGCAGTGCCCCCGGAAGCATGTTGCCGTACTGCTGCTGAAATTCTTTCTTCTTCATACCCGAGAGCTTCTCATGAAACCTGAGTTTCATCCTGGCCCGGTGCAGTCCCGACTGGGTTGACGAGAGCAGTCGCCACATAGCGGGCTGCCACTGGTTTTCAGACATGGGGGGGCCTGCATCATCTTCCCAGTCAAGAAGCATCTCTGGCCTGTAGACCATGTACTGGTCAAACACGTCTGCAACCTGTTCAGCAAGCTGGTACGTTCTGAGGGTGGACGGGGATGCCCCCATGTAGCCGGCAAGTTCGGCAAAAACCGGTTCACCCGCATGTGTGCGTAAAATATCGTATACCCGCCATTTGAGCACCGCCCTGTCAAATACCGATGCCAGTTCTCCGTACTGATGATGCAGCACGCTGTCAAGCAGCCCTGCTACCAGGGCATTGGGAAAGGGATACCGGCAGTTGGCCCACACGCCAAGGCGGTCTGCAAGCTGCATGGCAAGCCAGCGTTCCATCCCTGGACTCTGCACCACGATAACGGATTCTTCAAGGGGGTCAGTGCCTGCTGCTGCAGCATTTTCAGCCAGCCTGTCAACCAGCTGATCAAGCCTGTTGCTTGTGAATAAGTTCACAGGGTATCCCGGTATTTTTTATTTTTATGATGCTGCTGTATATACGGAAACGGGTAGAGAATTATATCTTGTTTTCCCTGGCCTGTACCTGTTCTTCTTTCAGGTGATCAATTAATTGCGTTATTGTCCAGTTAACATTTGATTCGGTTAAACCGCAAAATATCGGGCGGGGTATACCCACATCAGATGGGAAAGCCTTCAATGCCTGTTTTATCTGCTGATCGTTGAAGCCAAGAAACATAAGCATACGATCTTCTTTCTCGTCAAAATCACCACCGGGGCCTATATCCAGGATCTCCTGGACGGTCTTTTTCTCTTTACCAGTAGCGCTCACCAGCACGACTTCAGCTCCAAACCGGTCTTCAAAGGCGATAACGATCTGTTCAGCTTCTTCCAGTTTAAACCCGTAAACGAGAATTCCAAGAGGTTGTTGCATAATTCATATCCTTACACATAAAAATCAAGATCTATAACTCAATAATGGCACCAACTATCATATACGGTCAAGAATATTAATTCGACTACAGCCATTTCTTCTTCTTAAAGTAGAAGAGCATCCCTATACCAAGAACAGCCATGAAAATCATTATAAAGGGGTATCCCCATCTCCATTCAAGTTCGGGCATGTACCGGAAATTCATACCGTATATGCCCGCAATGAATGTGAGGGGTATAAATATTGTGGCGATTATCGTAAGAACCTTCATCACCTCGTTCATCCTGTTGCTTGCCATGGTCATGTAAATATCGAAAAGGCCGGACACCATATCCCTGTAGGTTTCGAGGGTATCAATGATCTGAAGGGAATGATCAGTCACATCACGAAGAAACACCCTGGTGTCAGCGGTTATATGCCGTGAATCTGTCCTTTCCAGCTGTGCCACAACTTCACGTAACGGCCACAATGATTTTCTCAGGTATATGAGGTTACGTTTCATCACATGTAACCGCTGCAGTGTCACCTGTTCCAGGTCATTTACCATCAGTTCTTCTATGCCTTCGATCTCGTCCCCGATACGCTCCAGGATTACGAAATAATGGTCTACTATCACGTCCATCAGGCAATATGCCAGGTAGTCCGCTTTCATTTTACGTATTCTTCCCGCCTTGTTCCGTATCCTGTTTCGGACAGAGTCGAAAAGGTCGCCTTCTCTTTCCTGGAAAGTAATAACATAGTTTTTGCCAAGAACAATGCTTACCTGTTCTGACAGCACCTCGGTGTCACCCATGTTATAATCGATCATATCCACCGAGATGAACATGTAGTCCTGCATCTCGTCCACCTTTGGACGCTGATCGGTATTGACAATGTCTTCCTGTATCAGTGGATGAATACCAAACATGTTGGAAATGTCTTCGATAATATTAGTATCATGCAGACCGTTAATGTTGATCCAGGTAACCCGTCCCTCTTCAGTTTTTAAAAAACCGCCAAGGGTATGTACTTTTATTTCCCTGTACTCTTCTTCGTTGTAGTCAAAACGATCTATGCTTACCCGGCTCACTTTCCTTTCGCCGGTATACATCACCGTTCCCGGCGGTAACCCGGCTTTGCTGTTTCTGCGTCTTATTATTCTTCTTCGTGGCATGTATCACTATCCTGTCAGGTTATATCACCCGGCGGGGCATCCCCGTATGGATTTTTGTTCTTTCGGATATCCTTCTTAGACATGTTCAGGGCTTCCCACTCTATGAGGTGTGGATTGAACGTATACAACTTGAAATCTTCGTTAAAATGCGCATCCGCCATCTCTTTCAGCTTTTCGGGAAACCGTACTAGAAGGATCTTCGTTCTTCTGTCCTGGTCCTTGATGAATTTTTCAATTCGCAGGGCATCCCCCTGCGAACCGAACAGCCGCCATGCCTGGGCTATATTGTCAGGCTTGAAACTGCGGGTATACTTGGCGTTACCCGTACCGGTCACATGCTGAAAATATCTCTTACCAAGATTTGCCGTATACCCCGTATACAGGCTTTCATTCTCGCATTCCAGGATATATATCCAGTAAAAGTTTACTTTTTTCATTATCATCTATGATGGGTGTAGTTTGTATTGTTCCGTGTGTCACTATAGCATACATGTGTGCGGGGCATCAATCATTTAATGCAGTGTTTTCACCGCAAAGGCGTATTTGATCATCGCTAAGACGCAAAGGGCGCAGAGTTCGCAAAGAATGTCATTCCCGCGAAGGCGGGAGCCATAAAAGATATTAATACTTTCTTTATTTTCTTTGCGAACTTCGCGCCCTTAGCGCCTTTGCGGTGAAGAAGAAGGGTATCATACAAATAATATATTGACATATTAATATATTTATATACTCTTTATGCAATTGATCATAATACAAACTACATGGTATAAAAGACATGCATGATTACATTGCAGAAATAAGAGAGAAATTAAAGGAAATCAATCCATATAAAGTAATCTTATTTGGCTCAGTTTCGAAAGGATATGAAAATGAAGAAAGTGATATTGATTTGCTGGTAATTCTTGACTCTGACCATGTATCTCAGAATTATGAAGAAAAAATGGAAAATAAATTACTTGTAAGAAGAAGTATTTACGAAATAAGCAAAAAAATACCTATAGATTTACTTGTTTATACAAAAAAGGAATTCGAAATAATTAAGCAAAATAAAAATTCTTTCTTTAAAGAAATTGATACTACCGGAAAGACAATTTATGAAAAAGCAAGCTGAAAGCTGGTTACAGGCAGCGCATGATGACTTGCTGGTAATACAAGAAATAA
>CAZVRB010000050.1:0-18432 GCA_964629365.1 uncultured Leptospiraceae bacterium | reverse complement strand
TAAAAGATAGAATTGAAAAATACATACAATTAGATATTGATACTAATATTTTTGACCAGATCAATGAATTATATATTGATTCAAGATACCCCACTGATATTGGAATATTACCTGAAGGAAAACCTTCGACACAAAATGCCAGGGATTTTTTTTGTTTTGCTCAAAAGCTTTATGATAATACTCAGGATATAATCAATAAATCCATATAACTCTACCGCTTGTTATCAACATGTCCAATGCTGCCCCCCTTTGCGAACTTAGCACCCTCCGCGTCTTAGCGGTGATCCTTAAAAACTAGACCCGCTTCAATATAGACGCCTTAAGCTTCTCGTCAGTTAATCCATCCACGTTGATGATATCAAGCACCGATGGAAAGGTAAGCACGGGTTTAACCACCTCGTCATCGAGCTGGTCGATTATTTCAGCAAATGACCTGTGGGTTAACGAAGAAATCTTGAACAGCATCTTGCGGCTTTTCTGCTGGGATTGTTTCCTGTGTTCGGGATAGCCCTGCCCGAATTCAACGCTGAAGAGGCTGTCGAAGATATTTTTCAGGTTTACGTCCCCCGCCCAGCCGTAATTATACAGTAACGGCAGAGATACACTGTTGCCTCCGTTGATCTGGGCAAAAAGCCATGCTTCAAGAGGTGTTGCCGTCAGTCCGCACACCACGTTTGGATACTGCATCACCGACGTCATGAACCCCTGGCCGGTTCCGCAACCACCCACAACAAAATCAACTGTTCCCGTATTTAAAAGCAGGCCGGCAAGTAACCCGGTATGAACATAGGTAAGTTCGGGAGTTTCATCCGGACTTTTCATACCGGCGTTTATCACTTCATGGCCCCGTCCTTCAAGGGCCTTTATGATGTCACCGTTCTGTTTGCACGCGCTTACTTCGTTCACTACTGCAATTCTCATGTAACTCCTCCTTGTATAAGGCTGTTATTCTTCTTCAAGTTCCGGTATATCACGGTACATATCAAGGGATTCCGGGTTCATCAGGGCGTCCCTGTTGGTAACCGGTTTTCCGTGAATGATGTTTCGTACCGCGAGTTCTACCTTCTTCATTGTTATTGTATATGGAATATCATCTACCGCAATGATTTTTGCCGGTACATGCCTGGGAGAAGCGTTCTCCCGTATGGTTTTTCTTATCCTTTTCCTCAGTTCATCATCCAGTATGTATCCCCTGTTCAACTTAACAAACAGCACAACCCTGGTATCATTGTCCCACTGCTGCCCCACAACGAGGCTGTCGGACACTTCTTCTGTATCATGCAACGCACTGTAGATCTCGGCAGTCCCTATTCGTACCCCGCCGGGATTAAGGGTTGCATCTGATCGGCCGTATATGATAACACCATTGTGTTCGGTGATCATGATGAAATCACCATGACGCCATACGCCGGGATACACGTCAAAATACGCATTATGGTATTTCTCCCCGCTTTCATCATTCCAGAAGTAAATTGGCATAGACGGAAAGGGCGCGGTACACACAAGCTCGCCGGGTTTACCCCGTACCGGTTTTCCGTTTTCGTCAAAGGCTTCAACCTTCATGCCCAGTCCCCTGCACTGCAGCTCTCCACGGTATACCGGTCCCATGGGATTCCCCAGGGCGAAGCAGCCGTTTATGTCCGACCCCCCTGATATTGAAGACAGGCACACATTTTCCTTGATCCTGTTATACACGTAATCAAAACTTTCTTCTGCCAGGGGTGAACCCGTGGACAGGATTGCCTTGATGCTGGAGAGATCTTGATCTTTCGCAGGCTCCACACCGTTCTGTTCAAGGGCGGCTATGTACCTTGCACTGGTACCGAAAACGGTCATACCCGTACCTTCGGCAAGCCTGAAGAGTACACCTGGGTCGGGATAGAATGGAGAACCATCGAACAGCAGCACAGACGCCCCGGCGCCAATGGATGCCACCAGCCAGTTCCACATCATCCAGCCGGTTGTGGTATAGTAGAAGACCAGGTCGTCACGCTTCACGTCCGTATGCAATACCAGTTCTTTAAGCTGGTTAAGCAGTATTCCGCCGGCACCATGAACCATGCACTTGGGCAGGCCCGTGGTACCGGAGGAGTACATAATATATAGTGGATGGTAGAAGGGCAATTGCGTAAACTCAATACTTTCTGCATTCGTATCAATGAAGTCATAATACCAGGTTGCCCTGTCCAGTGAATCTATGTCAGCATCAATTTCGGCGTATGGTATCACCACCACCTTTTCCACCGAATCAAGCTCAGGCATGAATTCTTTCAGGTTGGGAATAGTTGAGAATGGTTTTCCATTATAATAATAGCCGGTAGTGGTTACCAGCACCCGCGGTCGTACCTGCCCGAACCTGTCAAGCACACCCTTTTTACCAAAATCAGGTGAACAGCACGACCAGACCGCCCCAACACTGGCAGCGGCCAGCATGAAGATTACCGTCTCGGCGGTATTGGGCATGTACCCCACCACCCTGTCACCCGGCTGAATATCCATCTTGCGCAGTGTGGATGCCGCCTTAGCAACGGCACCGTAGAGTTCTGCGTGGGTCATTGTTCGAACCTCTTCGGTCCACTCGGCCGCGCTCTTGATTGCCGGCCTGTCATCCCTGTAGCGCAAAAGGTTTTCCGCGAAATTAAGCCTGGCCCCTTCAAACCAGGTGGCCCCGGGCATTTTAGTTGCGTCATCTACCACGTACTCATATGGTTTGGAGTGAATTACTTCCAGGAAGTCCCACAGGGATGCCCAGAAATCACCGGTACTGGTAACAGACCATTTATGCATTTCATCATACCCGTTAAAATGTTTCCCATACCGGTCATTGATAAAATGCATGTACTCATACATGCGTGTATCTTTTACCCGTTGTTTTGAAGGCTCCCACATTTTCTTTGACATGTCATTTCCCCTTCATGCCGAGAATCTGCCGTGCTTCCTCCGGTGTTGCGATTTCCCTACCCAGTTCACCGGCTATCCGCACCAGGCGTTCCACCATCTGCGCGTTTGAAACTGCAGGTTCGTTCTTCCTGTAAAACACATTATCCTCAAGCCCTGTACGGGCGTGACCCCCCATGAGCATGGACATGGTATTCATGTGAAGCTGGTATTTTCCAATACCGGATACATTGAATATGGCTCCATCCGGCAGACGGTCTTTCATCACCACCAGGTTTTCAGGGGTACCGGGAAATCCCCCCATGCCTCCAACGCCCATCACGAAATTCACGTAATAAGGTTTGGCCAGCAGGTCTTTCTTTACCAGGTTCTCCACCTCCATGAACATGGAGGGGTTATACACTTCCATCTCGGGCTTGATATTCCTTTCAAGCATGGCACTGGCGAATGCTTCAATTTCAGACCTGAGATTGAAAAATTTCAACTCCTTTCCCTGGTAAAAGAACACGACGGAACCCATGTTCAGTGATGCCATTTCAGGTTTTGCATCAAGGCTTGATATCCTGTCTTCTATCGGCAGTTCAGGCCCCCCCGTGGTATTCTGTATTACCACGTCACACCTGCTCCTGATACCCTCGTTAATTTCACCGAAGATGGCACTGTCTGCCACACCATTTCCCCGGCTGTCCCTTGCGTGAACGTGCACAATTGCGGCACCCGCGTTGAAACAGTCAATAGCGCTTTTAATGATCTCGCCCGGCTGTTCGGGCAAGGCCTCGTTTGCTTCCTTTCCATGTATGCCGCCGGTAAGGGCGGCTGTTATTATAAGTTTTTCCATAGAAACCCCTTATGTATCATTGCTATGTTTCGTATTATGCAACATGGTTTCCTTATTGTCAATACTTTTTATAAACAGTGCGGCGGTTTTTTACTTGCATTATGCAAGTACTTTTGTTAGTCTAAATTTAATATGCAGCAACCAGTTAAGGGTCAATATGAAACTTACAGCAGAAGAACAGTCTATACTCAACGGTGACAGCGGAAAGGTTTTACAGAAGATCATGCGCTCGGTGGTAGTATACGGTGAGACCTTTGAGGCTGAGAAGCTTGTTCCCCTCTCCGGTCATCCGCATTCCGCCATGTCGGTTGGGGCCAACGTATTAAAACCCTATTTCAATATGCTGGATACCATTATCGATGAACAGCTGACAACATTTTCAACCTTTACCGTTGATCCCCGTCCCATGGACACTAATGTACTGAATTATTCAATCCTTGAAAAACTTATTTTCAGGTTTATGTACGGTTACCAGGAAAAATACGAGAAGAAACTTGACCGCCTTGGTCTCATTGACAGTGACTCCTTCACCTGTGCCTGTTACCTGCCCGAAGTTGGCAACATTCCTTCAATGGGAGAATACCTCGCCTGGTCTGAATCATCGGCGGTGGTATTTGCCAACTCGGCACTCGGGGCCCGCACCAACAGAAACTCTGTAGGTATTGACATGCTGTGCAATATCGTGGGAAAGGCACCTTACTTCGGTTTTCTTACGGACGGGGGACGGCAGGCCGCGTGGAAAATACAAGTTGCCGCATCACGGCTTCCCAACCCCCAGGTGCTGGGCAGTGCCATGGGCATGAAGGTGGTTGAAGAGGTTCCTTTCATAACAGGACTTGAACAACACCTCGAGTGTATGAATGAGACTGCCATACGGGATTACCTGAAAGAACTTGGTGCCGCAGCCGCGTCCAACGGTGCGGTGGGGCTTTTTCATGTTGAAGGGATAACCCCCGAGGCGGTACAGCAGGGAAATCAACTATTAAAGAAACAACACGATGAATACATTATCAATGATGAAGAACTTGACCGGGTGTACAGGTCTTACCCGGTTCTCTGGAATAACAAAAACAGCAGTCCTGAACTCTGCTTCATGGGCTGTCCCCATTTCAGCCTGTCACAGTTGTACTGGTGGACAGAGAATATCGGGAACCTGCTTGCCGAAAACAACCGTGACCAGGTGTCCATTGAAACGGTTATCTGCGCCCCTCCTGCCGTCATGGTAAAGTTCAGGGAAGACGACAAAACATGGGATCGTTTCAACTCAATGGGACTTAAGGTGAGCGGCATATGCCCGATGGCACACATGACCAACCCCGTGTGCAGCCGTAAGTCAGTAATCACTAACTCCAACAAGCTTCGTACCTATTCAACCGCAAGGTTTTATACCGATGAAGAATTGCTGGAAATAATCTGCCAATAAGGAAGTATCCATGAAAGAAGATAAGGTTAAAACATTTAAAGGGCGGCCGGTACTTCCCGGTAATATCGAGGGCGAAATACTTGTATCACGTGAAGGTTTCAATACACTTGCGTCGTACAAGACCAGCATCATGACACATTCAAGAAAGGCAATATGCTCCGACCAGGGAAACCAGGACCTTTACAAGAAAGACCTGAAAGACAGGATACTATGCCTGCCCTCCACAATCGGCTCTACCACAGGGGGGCTGATCTTCATGAATATCGTGGACATGAAACTGCCGCCCCGTGCACTCTGCTTTTCCCGGGGCATAGACTCCCTTGCAGCCGCTGGAATAATACTTTCTGATATATGGCAGGAACATCGCATCGTTACCGTTGACAACCTTGGTGATGAGTTCCTTTCATACGCAGAGGAAGGAATGAAAATGAAGATAACCGAAGACGGCACCGTCACTCTATGGTGAACATGGTATCCAGAACATTCCTGATATTATCAACCACGTCCCGGGCCTTCATTATCTGGGCATTGTGGGCATCCACGTAAATGTCGGCAGCTGCCCCGTGAATGTATGTACCAGCCGCGGTAGCGCTCAGCGGCCCGTGACCCTGGGAGAGCAATGATCCGATGATGCCGGTTAACACGTCTCCAGACCCGGCGGTTGCCAGCGCCTCGTTACCGGTTGTATTGATGAGAGATCCTTTACCGTCACTTATCACCGTTGCCGGTCCTTTCAGTAACGCCACCATACCCGTTTTTTGGGCAAGCTTTTGGGCCGCCTGCACCCTGTTCTTTTTCAGGGTTTCCACGTCAACACCGGTCAGCCTGGAGGCTTCCTTAAAATGCGGGGTGATCACCCACGATGGCAGTATGTACTTTTTCACCAGGTGATTGCTCATGGCAAGATGGTACAACCCATCTCCATCGATGACAAGCTTTCGCATATCACTTTCGTGAAGCGCCTTTAACATGGAAACAAAGAAGGCGTGGGACAGCAGGCTTCGCCCCAGCCCCGGCCCCAGAACAATGGCATCATAGGTTCGCCCGGAAAGGATGCGTTGAATTATTATGTCCATCTCTGTGTACAGGGTCTCTAGATCTTTACTGTTTTTCTCAATGTCAGACACGTCATCAACCGGCACCTGTATGGCATCCGTGAATACGTCAGAATGGAAATCATGGGTGATAAGCTCCGGAACGGTACCCGCTATGATGTTTCTGCTTTTTCCGGTGGTTACCAGTGAGCCCAGGCCCAACCCCATCTCGAATGCCGCCATAGATGTAAGAATGGCGGCTCCTTCCATACCGTCAAAACCTGCCGCGATAAGCAGGTGCCCCCGCTGTCCCTTGTGCATGTCAGGATCAACGGGCAGGTAGAAATGTGTACGCATGTAGTCTTTGTCAATAAGTTCGCATCGTATATCATCAGACTGAAGAAGTTCGGTGGGAAACCCTATATCAACAAGATACACCCTGCCGGCGTAATTCAGTCCGGGCCAGGTAACAAGGGATATCTTCGGTAATGCTATGGTTACTGTCATGTCGGCAAGTATGGCGGCCCCCTGCGGTCCGTCACCATTTGAGGGAAGCCCGCTTGGCATATCAACCGATAACACCACGATTTCTATGTCGTTTATATATTCTATGAGCCTGCCGATAACACCCCGGGGTTCACCCTTGAACCCGGTTCCCAGCATGGCATCAACGCAAAGCTCGTTCTTATCAATACCCGACTTGTCAAGATCACTTGAATCGTCAAGATGCACGATTGTAATACCGGCATTTTTACATACATTATAGTATATGGCTGAAGTTGCTGATATCCTGTCTTCTGAACCGGTCACGTATAATGTGACATCAATGGATTCACGTGAAAGAAAATAAGCGATTACCATACCATCGCCGCCGTTATTACCGGTTCCGCTCAGTACTGCTACTCTCTTTACCTCTTCTAACTCAAGCAGTATGTGATCAGCAATGGCCTTGCCGGCATACCCCATGAGCACTTCTCCGGGAATACCTGTTTGGTTGATTGAAACACTGTCAATCGTTTGCATCTCTTCAGCGGTAACTACCTTCATCAAGCCTCCCTGTATGTATTATTTCCATTCCAGGATATCGATACCCTTTGATGATACATGGTATGAATAGAACTGTCCAGAATTGTTAACGGTAATGTCGTTAAAAATTCTTTCCCTGTCTGTAAATTCAATCAGAAGATTGTTAATAACTTCTCCATTCATGTTGCAGATCACGTATTTTAACTCATCGGTATCTACGTTCCACAGGTATACGTACTTATCATCAATTACCGTAAACAGCTCATTCTTTGGATCGGGGGTTGTTATCACGGTTTTCTCGATTTCATCCTTTTCAAGTGAATACTTCATAATTTTTCTGAACTTGAACCTGGTATCATGATAATAGGCAACCGACACCAGGAATGCCTCTCCATTCTGAAATATTGAGATATTCTCGATTTTACCGTCATACACATTGTCTTCTTCTTTTTCAGAAAATGCAGGCTGCCCCAGGGTTACCGAGAAATCCCGTTTTCTTTTATTAAACCGGTATACACTCCATATTTCTGAACTTCTTCCCACCACGAATAACCTATCTTCTTTGTCAACATGAAGATGTTCGATGTAATAGAAGGGAACAGCCGTCGATCCGTCCCTGCCCAGTGTATACTGCAATTCCCCGTTTTTGTCAAAATATAAAATATATGACGGTGAAAGATCAACATTGCCTGAATTACGATCGCCGTATCTTGAAGACGCGGCAAGACGATTCTGGGCATAGATGTTGTCTTTTGAATCGGTTGCCATGGCTCCAATAATATTAAAATTTATGTTGCTTGTACTGACCTTCCCATCACTTGATAACGACTTGTCGATTTTTCCGATTATCATTTCAAGTTCAGCTTCCCGGTTGAAAACCTGTATTCTCCTGGAAATGTTATCCTTGATGTAAATATTTTTTCCGGAAATATGGACTCCGAAGGTTAGATCAAGCAGCCCGTTCTCATTTTTCTGTATATTCACCTGTCCCGCCTGGTCTCCCTGGGGGATGGTGCATATGGTTTCCGGCTGCAGTTTGGTAACCTTCCAGTAACCGCATGACTGCAGTATCAAAACGCACAACAATGGCAGAAATATCTTTTTCATTACCTGTTTCCTCTTTAATAATAGTTGTCGTTATTCCATAATATACGCATCAATGTACTATTTTCTGTTTTTATACTTGGAAATATATTTCTTTTCAGCCTCTGCGCTCCCTATAAGCACAATTTCACCGTCTCTTTCGAACTTCGTTGATGGGTCGGGATTAATTGTCATCCCCCCATTGCTTCTTATCGCCACAACACTGCAGCCGGTTTCCTGGCGGAGCCTGGATTGAAGAATTGTTTTCCCAAACAGTTCAGCCGGGATTTTCCTTTTAAATATATCAATTCCTTCAGCCAGCATAACAATTTCAGAACTTTCAAGGTAATTATAGATGGCATTCGCCCCCAGACTGGCGTATGACATTACAAAATCCGCTCCCGCTCGATGAAGTGTGGAAACGTTTCTGTCCACGTTTGCCCTGCTTATTATCTGCATATCAGGACGAAGTCCCCTGCAATACTTCGTAAGGTAAATATTTGTGGCATCGTCATGGGTGGTGATGATGGCAGCACTGGCCTTATCGATACCCGCCATTTTCAACGTTTCGATATCTGCCGCGTTACCAATAACAAATTCCTTATCCCGAAAGAGCATGTCCTGGTCTTTGTCAACAATTATGTAATCAATATCTCTTTCTCCAAGTGAAGAAGCCACTGCTGCACCAACCCTCCCCGCGCCAATGATAACAGCATGTTGTATTGAGACCTGGTAGATACACATAATCTCTTCGTATTTTGCCATCTGTTCTTCTGAACCCGCGATAACCAGTACCATTGTTGTTGTAATAAGGGTACCAGGTCCGGGTATTGAAAATTGTCCCCTGTCCCATACCCCAATAACCGTGATACCGGCAACTTCTCTCAACCTGCTTTCAGCAAGTGTTTTACCCACCAGGGGGGTGCCTGTTGCCGGTGCCTCTGCGATAACGAGTTCATCAAATGTACCTATAACATTGGCCTTTCTGTCTCCCCCAATGGTTCTTCTCGCCAGTGATTTTCCAAGCATATCAGGCAATTGCAGTACAAGCCTGGCACCGGCCATTTTCAGTATATCAACTGAATCAGGTGAGTCGGCAGTACAGATAATGGGTACATTCTCATTGAATTCCCTGACGGTAAAGGCCACGTTCGTATTTTTCTCATCACTTTCCGCGGAAACAACCATTGCCGCGTCAAAAGCCCTCATCAGGCGATATGTTTCAGGATCATCGATATTACCCAATGCCACGCGAAAACCCATATCGTAAAAATCCAGCGCGGTGTGCACATCTTCAATAACAAGTGTATAGGGCACCCTGTGATTGACAAGTCTCTCAATAAGTGCTCCCGTAACAGAGTTATACCCTGTTATTATCACGTGGCCCGATACATGTGACGGGAGAGCACGGGGTGTTCTGCTCTGACGCTCTGCCTCTATCCACGGTGCGTAAAAAAACTGTATAAAGGTAAATGGAAGCAGAACCAGCAAAAAAAGTATCCCGGTAAGAAGTACGATAATCGAAAACAATTTTCCAATATCACCGGTAAATGTAATATCCCCAAATCCAAGTGTGGACATTACTGTCAGGGTCCAGTAAAACCCGGTAACCCATGAGTGATCATGCCCTTCAGCGGCCATTATGTAATGAAAGAGTATACTGTATGCCGTGATAAGAAAAATCAGGATCGCAAGGAACTTTACCAGCATTTTTATATTCTTGCGGGTATTTTTCCCCTGAAGGAAATAAGAAAGTTGTGATCCCAAAAATTTCATATAAAAACCAGTCCAAAAGATAACTCATTTAAGAGCAGGTTGCAATACCACATGATCCTTTTTTATGGGTATTTGTAAATCTTTTTTCAACAACATTTATCCCATAATAAAAACCGCTTCTCTCCTATTCTCTTTTCTTCTTCGCGAACTTAGCGCCTTAGAGGTGATCCTTATAGAAAACATCTCTGTACCTCTGCCTCTCTGTGGTTCTACTTATAAACCATGAAATTACAATATTGCCTTGACAAATATGTTGATATTTTTTGATTATTGTTCAAGGCATATAAAAATATAAATATATTCAAGGAGAATCGGCATATGGATTTCAATCTTACTGAAGAACAGCAGATGGTCCGGGACATGTGCAGAAAGTTCGCTGATAATGAGCTTGCACCTGCCGCCGAACATTATGACAGAACACACGAGTTTCCATGGGATCACGTGAAGAAACTTGGTGAAATGGGTATGCTGGGTGTGGTATACCCGGAAGAATATAACGGTTCAGGTATGGATTACCTCAGCTACGCTATCGCGGTTGAAGAATTATCTCGTGGCTGCGCCTCCACCGGGGTTGTGGTTTCGGCCCACAACTCACTCTGCCTTTCACCCATTTATTATTTCGGCACCGACGAACAGAAGAAGAAGTACCTGTCAAAGCTCTGTACCGGCGAATGGATCGGCTGTTTCGGAATCACCGAGCCCGACGCGGGCTCAGACGCTGCCGGCACAAAAACCACAGCTGAATTCAAGAACGGCAAGTGGGTTCTTAATGGAACTAAAAACTTCATCACCAACGGTGGAGTAGCCAATGTTGCAGTGGTAATTGCCATAACCGAAAAAGGCATAGGACACAAGGGCCTCAGCATGTTTATCGTTGAGAGTGATACCCCGGGGTATTCTGTTGGGAAAACCGAGGATAAGCTGGGTATATGCGCCTCCTCTACAACCGAACTTATATTCGACAACTGTGAGATACCTGAAGAGAACCTGCTGGGCAAAAAAGGCGACGGCTTCAAGATCGCCATGCACACCCTCGACGGGGGACGTGTTGGTATCGCGGCACAGGCCCTTGGTATCGCCCAGGCAGCCATGGACGCTTCTGTTACATACGCCAAGGAACGTAAGCAGTTCAACCAGACCCTTTCAAACATGCAGGCAATACAGTGGATGATCGCCGACATGGCAACCGAGATCGAAGCCGCCCGAATGCTCACCTACAGGGCTGCCTTCTATATCGGCAGGGCGGAAAGACGGCACCATTCTAAAGACGCCGCCATGGCCAAGCTGTATGCCTCAGAAGCCTCACACAGGGCCACTCATACGGCCATTCAGATATTCGGCGGATACGGGTATATCAAGGAATACCCTGTTGAGCGTTACTACAGGGATGCCCGAATTACTGAAATATACGAGGGAACATCTGAGATACAGAGGCTGGTTATCGCAAGTAACGTGATTAACAGTTACTGATAAATATTATTTGAATCGCAGGCATTGAACGTACAAAAGCCACACTTGTATAAACGGGTGTGGCTTTTTTATGTTATTGAAAAATGCGCCTCATTCCATAATTTTGTGGAAACCCATGGAGAAGCTTTAATGTTCATGCGGCTCTAAAAATATGGAACCGCCCGCTTCGCTGGATAAACGCAGATGAACGCTGATGATTAGTGAAAAGTGAAAGACGCAGTTTGTCAATAGACATCATCATGTGTTCCAATATCAATTGGAATTACTTGATCTTTTTCAACTATAAAGTCAATACTTATACGATAGGTGATATTAATCGATACAGAATATATTTCAGAATGTTTCCCATGCAGTTTATGCAATCGTAATGAAGGGTGATTTGGATTAACTTCTAATAATTTTAATGTTTTTTCATATTGAGATATAAGATCAGGATGCTTTTTAAAGAACTTTTTAACCCTTTTCAGATAGCTGTCTGTATAAATAATTTCAGCCACGGGTAATTCTCTTTATATGTTTTTCCACCGACTCTTTAATGAATTTACCTTCTTTTAAATCCTTTTGTGATTCAAGTAATGCGGTATCCAGTTCACATTCTCTTAGATAATTATACTTATCAATTGGCAAAACAACATATTTACTTTTCCCTCGAACGGTTATGATAACTTCTGAACCATCGGAGGTTTCATCGTCTAGTAAAGTAACACCTTTTGTTTTTAAATCGTTTGCCGTGATGATTTGTGCCATAAAGTATAACCCTGTTTATAATATGATAAATAATACTATAAACAGTGCTATAAGTCAAGCAATTAATTATGCAGGTACTTATTCTCAAACTCTTCTTTTGTGGTGATGGAGAAGAAGTTATCAAGCCTGGCGGTCTTGAAAATAGCACTTATTGATTTGCTCAAATCATAAAAAACAAGGTTAATGCCCCTGCTCGTGGCACCATTTAGAAATTTAACCAGTGTACCGATTGCCGACGAGTCAATGAATTGCAGTTTTTTGCAGTTTACCCCGATAACTTCAGGATTTTTTTCCACAACCTCTTGCCACTTATTTTCGACGGTACTAATTGAATCAAGATCGAATTCGCCTATAAGCTCAAGGATCACCACTTCATCCATTTCATTAACTTTTACATCGATCATCTGAACCTGCTTTTATGAATAATATTTAATACAAATCACCCCTTCAGAACAAGAAGGGGTTACATAATAATCATGATGTACTTTCTGACAATATATGTCAAAAATATTTTTATTTTAAAACAGAAAATACGGGCCGTTTATTTCGCGAGTTCCATTTTTTCAAGTTCTTCACCGCTGAGTATCTTATCCACGTTGAGTACGATTACAAGATCTTCATCTATGCGTCCGATTCCCTTAATATAATCTGTTCTGATGTTGGCACTGAAATGGGGGGTATCCTGAATATTTTTTATCGGTATATCTACTACGTCAGCCACTGAATCTACGATCATACCAACCATGTAGCCCTTTACTTCTACAATCAGAATAACGGTAAAGTTGTCATAATCCTTCTCTTCCATTGCAAATCGCAGGCGCATATCAACTACCGGCACCACGGTTCCACGTAGATTGATCACCCCTCTCATGAATTCCATACTGTTGGGAACATGGGTGATCCCTGTCATACCAATGATTTCCTGCACCCGCAGTACTTCAACACCATAGGTTTCCCTGGCTATGAGAAATGTAACGTACTGGTTTGTTTCAACCTCATCGTTATCATTATTCATCGTTCTTTTTTTAACATGTTCATCAACCTGGCTCATAGAACCTCCACATCATTATCAGTATTTCATATCAAACCGGTGACTGCGCCTTACAGGTATAAATATACTTACAAGTACGCGCAATCACCAGTTTTTTACACTAAAAATTCCGGGAATTGGTAGTACGTGTAAGTAGGAAATGTCCTACTTACACGGGTAGTGTGATCCTGTGCTGGATCTCTGCGGTGACCACCTTCTGGATGTCCACAACTGATGTTGATTTTTTAAGGAATACCTTGCCTGACTTTACATCCATGTATACCTTACGGGTAAACTGTCCCCCGGTATCACTCTGGACTATGGGTATATCTTCCATTTCAAGCAGCATAAATGCGTGTGAGACATTATCGAATGGAATTTTCATTGTGCTGTCTTTCATGCATTCCATAACAGAACCGCCGCCGAATATTTTCGCGGTGATATTTTTTCGCAGGGCCCCTCTTTTCTCCATGGTGTTGAGGAGTGTGTCTATGGCATTGATCCCGTACTTGTCTGAATTACTCAGTTTATAGTTACCCACAAGCACCCTTCCGGGAAGCATGAAATGATTCATACCCGCAATGCCCTTCTCTGTGTCATGCAGGCATATGGCAATACATGAACCCAGGAGTGTACTTATTATCTCGTTTGAATCTGATACGTAGTATTCTCCCGCATTGATAGATACCATTTTTTTTTCAAAGTGATGACTGTATTGTTCATGCATCGTATCCCTCCCGGATCAGAACATTATTACATCGCCGTAGGTATCGCCGCTTCGAAATACCTGGTCAACGTATTGCTTTTCAAGTTCGATAAATTTTGAAGCGTCCATATTGTTCTCCAGTAATTTCATAAACACCCTTCCGTCCACAGGAGAGAATAATACTTTTCGCCGGTGACGCCCCCCCAGGCTTTCCTTGATGATGGGTATCCCTTCATTTCTGAAGTAATCATGAAGAAATGTAATGTTACTTCTTGAAAGGGCTAATGGGTTATTATCTGTTCCCTGGTAACTCCCCGCGCCGAAAAGTTTTGCCTTCAGGTCTTTCCTGTCCCCCCCCAGTTTTACGATCTCTCCCATGATATATTCTATCTTTAATATACCTTCTTTTGATATGTCATCAAAAAGAATGTCCTCTGTTCCCTGGGTTCCGGGTATTATGAAGTGTCCCATCCCGCCAATACGCCGGCCGGGATCATACAGGCAGACAACCGCCGTGATGCCGGCGATTGAGCCCATCAGGCACTTCTGGTCTGTTACGTAATAGTCACCCGGATGCAGCATGTACATGGGTACACCGTATTTACTGTTTTCTTTGCGTAGCATCTTTTGCCTGCCGCTTAATTACTGTTTTAATGTTCCCTGTTCGATTTTCTCGATCTCTTCGTGACTCAGAATTTTATCCACGTCGAGTACTATCACCAGGTCTTCTTCTATTCTGCCGATTCCTTTGATATAGTCCGTTCGAATACTGGCGCTGAAATGGGGTGTATCCTGAATATCTTTTACAGGAATATTCACCACGTCAGAAACCGAATCCACGATCATTCCGATCATGGTACCCTTTACCTCAACGATGAGAATAACGGTAAAATTGTCATAGTCCTTCTCTTCCATGGTAAAGCGAAGCCGCATGTCAACAACGGGAACCACGGTACCTCTCAGGTTGATCACACCTTTCATAAAGTGCATGCTGTTTGGCACCTGGGTTACCCTTGTCATGCCGATAATCTCCTGCACCCGCAGCACTTCTACGCCATACACTTCACTTCCTATGAGAAAAGTAACATACTGGTTGGTATCTACCGCGTCATTTAAATCGTTATATACCTGCTGTTTGTCTACAGTTTCTGCCTGTACTGATTCGCTCATGTCATCCTCCTTTAACGAATTAATCTTTGTACTGTTGTTTTAAGGGCAGAGGGCTCAAATGGTTTTACCAGCCAGCCCGACGCTCCCGCGTTTTTACCCTCTTCTATTTTCGCGGACCCGGATTCTGTTGTCAGTATTATAACTGGTGTAAACTGGTCCGTTTTACGAAACTCTTTTACGAAACTGATCCCGTCCATCTCGGGCATATTCACGTCAACGATGCACATTGCCACGTCCTCTCCCTTGCTGCAGATATCCTGGATCTTATTCAGTCCGTCAAATCCGTTCTCTGCCGGTGTAATGGGATACCCCAGTTCTTTGAGAGTATGCTGCACACTCATTCGTATTGTATTGGAATCATCGATTACCATTATGTGTTTCACCTTCATCCCCCTTTCTACTTAATCAGCCCGCCAATAAATAGCTGTTCACGCACATCACCAGACACATTTTTTATTTTAATAACACTCTCCATCTTCCTGGCGTGCTGCTGTGCTGACATGATCAATTGTATGACGGAGAGATCCACCCTCTGTACGTCTGAAAAATCCAGCACCAGCTCTTCCCCTTCAGAAAGGGCTCCCTGTATATCCTCATAAAGGGAGGATATATTCTTAATGCCGGTGTCCTTCTGTATTTGCAATGTTGACATTGTATTCCTCCTAGTATCCTTTTACTTCACCGATAAGGCCGTGGATATCCACGATCAGGGCTACCCTGCCGTCACCAAGAATGGCCGCCCCGGATAAACTTCGCGACCTGGAGGCATGGCTGTCAAGACTCTTGATAACGGTCTGATGCTGACCTATGAGGTCGTCCACCATCAGTCCCACCTTTTCACCGTTTGATTCAACTATCACCACCAGGCATTCCCATGGATTGGTAAATTCCGGTTCAAGGTTGAAAAAATCATACAGGCGCAGCAGGGCCACGTAATCATCACGCACCTTTATCACTTCACCCTTCCCCTCAACGGTTTTTACTTCTTCCTCCCTGGGCTGTATTGATTCAAGAATTGACAGTAATGGTATTATATAGGTCTGCTGTCCCACACGAACCAGCATGCCGTCAATAATGGCCAGGGTTAGGGGCAGCTTTATCCGTATGGTGGTGCCAATCCCTTCTTCGCTTTCAATCTCCACGTTGCCGCGCAGTTCGTCGATGTTGGTCTTTACCACGTCCATGCCTACACCGCGCCCCGACATCTCCCCCACGTTCTCAACTGTTGAGAAGCCCGGGGCGAATATAAGGGCAAGCAGCCGGTGATCGGGAACATCTTCTCCCGGTTTTATCATTCCCAGGTGTTCAGCTTTTTCTCTCAGCTTTTGCCTGCTGATACCTTTCCCGTCATCGGTTATCTCAATATAGATATTGCCTTCCTGATGAAAAGCTTTCAGGGATATGGAACCTGTTCTTCCTTTACCCGCCTTGATCCGATTTTCAGGTGTTTCTATTCCATGATCGATGGCGTTACGTATCATGTGTTTCAGCGGATCACCGATCTTCTCGATAACCGTTTTGTCAAGCTCGGTCTCTCTTCCCTGTATCTGCAGCGAGATCTCTTTACCTGCCGAATGGGCCGAGTCACGCACGAACCGTCTGAACTGGTCAAAGGTGGGCCCGATAGGAATCATGCGTATGGACATCAGCTGCTCCTGGAATTCCCTGGTGGTTCTGTCAAGGGCGTAGAGGGCGTTTGTAAGCCGGTAGTTCTTGTCCTCGTCAAGGTCTTCACCTATACGGTGAAGGGAGGCCTGTCCTATAACTATTTCTCCAAGAAGATTCAGCAGGTTGTCAAGCCTGGCGGTATCAACCCGAACCGTATTGGCCTGTACCTTCTTTCTTATGTTGTCCTGCACATCAAGCACTTCGGTGAGATCGTCTTCTGTTACATACCCCTTGCTCACGGCGATATCGCCGATCTTCATATTCCTGTTTTCCTGTTCACCCAGAATATCCTGCAATTCATTTTCAGTGATCAGTCCACGCTCAAGCAGTATCTCCCCTATCCGCTTTTCACCATACCCTGTATTCTCCATGGTATTCACGTACAAGTCGGTCAGATCGTCGATGATAATGTTATTATCATCCATAACAAACATGAATATATCATCCAGGTCTTTGCGGCTCATGGTAGTCTTCAGTATTACTTCCCATTTCAGGTAACATCTTTCCGGATCAAGCTTTTCAAAAGGAGGCACTGATGAGCGGTCAACTCTTCTTCGTATCACTTCACCGCTTTTGAACAGATCTTCGATGATCAGCAGGGGATCAATTCCCTTTTTGAAAACATCTTCCTTGAAATCGGCCGCGATTCTGAAATACCTGGTTACCGGCCTGCCCCCGTCTTCATCACTGTCACTTCCCGTATAACCTGCCGGCCCACCCTGTCCGGATGAATAGGCCTCTATCACCTCTTCGATCTTTTCCCGAACATTGTCTACTGCCGCTGAATCGGCTCCCCCGTCATTGAACAGCACCAGTTTTACAAAATCGATACTGTTGAGCATCAGGTCAACAAGGGTGTCGGTTACCTCAAGCTCGCCCGAGCGTACCCGGTCAAGCAGGCTTTCAAGCTTGTGGGTAAATTCTGATAAATCATCATACCCGGCAATACCCGAACTTCCCTTCAGGGTGTGGACGTATCTGAATATATTATGTATTATTTCACTGTCACCTTCCTCAAGGCTTACTATATCGGTTTCAAGGTTGGCAATTATCTCTTTTGCCTCTTCGAGAAATACTTCCCGTACCTGGTTGTTCATCACGTCCTCCTGTCTAAATACTGCCATCCGCTTTCTACGGTAGTTTACATTATCAAACATACTCCCTATATAGCATTTTGCTATAGGCGTTTATCCTATTTTTTGTCTGATTTATTCTTATTATTGACTCAGATAATTGATTAATTTGGTGTAGGATAATTCCTACAAGGGTGAGTCGTGATCTGAAAGATTAAACTATATAACTTACTACCCTTCATCAATACATAATTATTATCACGCGGAGTCGCAGGGAACGCGGAGGATTGGTACAAAATCTCCGCGTCCTCCGTGCCTCCGCGTGATACTGTCATTTTGTTTCATTATATTCCTGTAAAATATGAGATCATGGGTTGCTATTATACATTGCAGTTCTTAATTTCCGGATATCCGGTGGCCTCACCCCTTCTTTGCTTCTTCTTCGAGTTCCCGCATGAGATCGGGGGTTGACCGCATGAATTCATAGACT
>CAZVRB010000049.1:4776-27339 GCA_964629365.1 uncultured Leptospiraceae bacterium | reverse complement strand
GCGGATGATTAGTGAATAGTGAGCCGTGAGAAGTGAACTGAGGTTAAAAAATTATGTGAATTGCAATTTCAAAGATTATTGTTATAAAAATTATTTTCAATTCCCAATAATCCGGAAAGACCCGAATTAATGAATAATTGAGGTATACATAAAATATTTGACAAATAGTTAACCTGCAACTATAGTTTGGAAATCGCTATATTTTGGGTTATACGAAAAGGAAATTCGTAAACGGTTTGATAGCTATATTACCTTAACAGGGAGGTACCTGTATGCAGTTCACGCGATTTCGAAGACTTTCTCTAATTGCGATGATTATTATTATATTATTTTCCGCATCAATTTTAGCAAGCAATTTTGATTTCAAGCCTGTTGTAATAGAGAAAATATCTCGTTACAATGAGGATCGAATAGCCTACCAGCATATTCAAAATGATTTTGGTGAAAAAACTGATGATTCTATTGCCACTCTCTTGATAATCAAGGAAAAGCAGATATACCTCCTGAAAGACGGGTATGACGACCCTGAAAAAGTAAGAGAGAAAAGATTAATATTATCAATGGAAAACCAGTTAATTCCCGACCTCTGGAAGAACAAGATTAACGAAAAACCAGACTTCATACGTATTACCAGCAGGCGAATTGAACGAATGAAAAATTTCGACGAAGATTTCGTATCAAAGAGTTTTGGCACTTTTTATCAGAATGTCCGAAATGCCTTTCTAAACAAGCATGTAGAAATATTCAAACAGCTCATGATAGGCAGAAAAGACTCCGGCCTGATTGTGGACCGTACACCCTTACCAAAGCCTACATATATAAATGCCCCCGAGACAGAAACAAAATACAAGATCACTGTTTCAGCAAAAACTATTGATGAAAAGCTATATTACGCGGAAGATGCTGATGGTGACGGTATAACAGAAACCTTTACCGTGAGCATTCCCGATGGATTCAACTGGGGTTATAAATCAGGTCCAAACATAATATTTATCTATAATAACAAGGTGGAAGCTGTTCAGAATATTATTGGAAATCTCTCCAAGTGGGCCTACTATGGTACTCCGGAAGAGGAAGAAAAAATAATGAAAACCTTCCCCAAAGACAGCCAGATTATTGATCAGTTTGATCTTGAAAAAGTTGCCGGACAGCAAAGCCAGTAATTTCAAATTTTATTACTGCAGTATTAAAAAGTCACCCCTTATTACCGGGTGGCTTTTTTATTATATTCCTTTATTTTTTCAAGCAGATCATATGTATTACCTTCAATACCCCCAAGTTTTACTCTGGGCTTGGCTACCGGTCCATGATAATCTGATCCTGCAGATACCAGGAGATCATGTTCCCACGCGTATTTTTTGTAATACTCCACCTGTTCTTTTGAATGGTATGTTGATACAGCTTCAAGTCCGGCAATTCCCATCTCCACCATTGCATCAAGGTACTCTTCTTTCTTCGCGAAAACCGGGTGGGCCAGCACCGGCACCCCGCCGGCTGCCCGTATTACATTCAGACCTTCTTCAACATCAATTGACCTGAATGGTACATACGCTTCTCCATTTTCAGCAAGGTATTCCCTGTAGAAATGTGGTAACTGGTTTTCTTTCTTGCTGCCCTGGAAATAATCAAACAGCCTTGGGTCATTTCTGTTCTCATTATTACCAAGAACACCCTTCATTATTGAAGCAGCAGTAGGTGCCCTTCCAGCTGCCATTTCCCACACAGCCTTTTCATCTACGGAAAACCCGGCATCTGCAAGGGCTTTCATTCGTTCTTTTGCGATTTCAACCCTGAAAGCGGATATTTGCTCCAAAGCCAGTAACAGTTGAGAATTATTCTCATCAACGTAAAAGCCCAGTATATGCTGCTGTGACCCATCTGCTGGCAATATGGTTGTGACCTCTACCCCTGGAACATGCTCAATGTTATATTCAGGTGCGGTATCCCGTGCAACAGGAATTGATTTCACAGAATCATGATCGGTTATAGCTATAGCACTAATGCCATTCTGCAGGGCAAGTTTACATATTTCGTTAACGGATAATTCACCGTCTTCACTGAAATTTGAATGTATATGTAGATCAATTAATGGAATCATATTGCATACTATCTATATTGCCGGTAAAAAAACCGGATCAATATAAACGCCCGGGATGACGTATCTCCAGGTTGCTTTTTTCCGGAAGAAAATCAAGTGGATTAAGAGGAATATTCTCACATCTAATTTCAAAATGCAGGTGATTACCTGTTGAGTGGCCTGTACTCCCCACAAGGGCCAGCACCTGACCTTTCTGAACGTAATCACCTTTTTTCACAAGTAGAACCGAATTATGGGCATATTTTGAAATATAACCATTTCGGTGCTCAAGGGTGATCATCCGGCCATATCCACCGGCAAATCCGCAAAAAATCACCTTTCCCTCCATGGAAGCCCTGATGATGGTGCCCCGCGACGATGGTATATCAACCCCGGGATGAAGTTTACCCCATCGTCGTCCAAGTCCGGAGGTGATCAGCTCTGTATTGCTTATTGGCCAGATAAATTGATCACTTTCTGATAACATCGAGATAAAATCGATATGCTTTTTTTTAAGATCAGCTACATACGAATTCGAAAAGGGTACAAAAATATACGAACCAGATATGTTTCTGCTGGATACATTATTTATACTGCAAACAGTATTAATGTCAGTTCCACATTTGTGAATAAAAGAGGAAGCCTGACCATACGAACTGAAATACATCCACTTCCCCGTGTTACCCCTGTACCGTTGTATATGCTCAGTATCCAGCAAAACCGTTTCGCCACCAATTAAGCCGGCAGGAACAGCTGTGAGAATAAATAGTATAATAAAAATACAATTCAACTTTTTCATCATAAATACCGGTTCTTCATTTATTGTTTACGAACCTTGTTAGGATTTTATCTGTCGCACATTATGTAGAATAAAAAAGGAGGTTCATATATTATTGCATCACAAAACAAATAATCGACAACTTTTAAAAATGTGTCAAGAATTTTTTATCCCATTTCAACGTGCAATTGATTCTATAGTTTTAAGAGAATATGTTCTTTTCACGTGATGTCTTCTCAGGCAATAATTCGTCCTTGTTATCACATTTGATCCATAGTCTGTTGAAAAAACCCTTTTATATCCGGCATACCTGCATAATTCTATCAGTTTGAGATCATACCTGCCATAGGGGAAGGCATAATATGAAATCGTTTTTCCCATGTATTGCTCCATCAACCGCTTTGCAAGGTATATTTCCTCGTATATTCGGTAACGGGACTCAACGGTATCTATTTTTCTTAGGGCGGTAAGATCAGGATGGCTTATGGAATGGCATTGCACATCTATACCATTGTCATCCATTTCTCTCAGGTTTTTCCATGTAATGCTTGCGCGTGCGTTATGGTACACGTTATCCAGGTACACAAAAAGTGTGATGGGATATCCAAACTTCTTTGCCAGTGGAAGAAGCTTGGTGTACATCGAATAATACCCATCATCAAATGTTATACACAAACTTCGTTTATTGAATTTCACACCGGTTACGGTTCTTTTTTCAAGTTCGTTAAGTGATATAACATCTATGTTACTGCGTTTGAAAAGCTCGAAATGTTTTTTTAGAACATCAAGCGGCAGCGAATACACCCCTTTCCCGTCAATATTGTGGTAAAGAATAATCGGCACCTCTTCAAGCCTGCTGAAATCATAGCTTCTTTTTTTCTCCCATGTATCATCTTTTACCAGTATGGTCCTATAGCCGGTTGATGCGGTAAACACGAACACGTACATGGCAATACCCGCAATCATCAGGGAAATAAGTGTGACAATGATCAAATCTTTTTTCATTTCTTTCCAGTTTACAATTTTTCCATGCTTCTATTAAGAAGTTCTAATATTCATTTTCACTATATCGGCATGTGGATGACAACTGTAAAATCACTTTAACAAAGATTTCTTGACAATTCTTACGTCCACATCCATATTTCTTTTACTTACATTACAATAATTAACGGAGCCTCTACATGATCCCATTTACTAAAATGCATGGTATCGGAAATGACTACATATATATAGATACCCATACACACCAGGTTAAAGATCCTTCAAAACTTGCTGTTGAAATGAGTGACCGCAATTTTGGTATCGGTGCGGATGGTCTCATTCTAATAATGCCTTCAAGCGAAGCTGATTTTCGAATGCGTATGTTCAACGCTGACGGCAGCGAAGCAGAGATGTGTGGCAATGGTATACGCTGTTTTGCCAAATATGTCTATGATCATGGTTTGACTGAAAGCAAAAAAATATCAGTTGAAACTCTTGCAGGCATAAAGCATTTAGATCTTACTGTAAAAAACAAAAAAGTACATACTGTTACTGTCAACATGGGAGAACCGATAATTTTACGTGAACGCATCCCCATGACAGGTGAACCTGGAACGGTAATAGATGAACCACTTCAGGTTGACGGTGTTAAGTTTAATATTACCGCCATATCCATGGGAAACCCCCACGTGGTTATTTACGTTGAAGATGTTGAGCAGTTCCCACTTGAAAAATATGGCCCGATGATAGAACTTCACGAGCTATTCCCCAACAGGACAAACGTTGAATTCGTACAGATCATACACGAGGGAGAAGTAATCCAGAGAACATGGGAACGGGGAAGCGGTGAAACCCTGGCATGTGGAACAGGTGCTTCTGCAGTTACTGTTGCAGGGGTAATGAACCGCAAGACCAACCGCTCAGTTCTTATACACCTGAGGGGTGGTGATCTCAATACTGAATGGAATGAAGAAGATAATAATGTGTACCTTACAGGACCGGCTGTTGAGGTATTTCAGGGCACATGGCCTCAATAGTTCGAATTTTAGAAATAGGCAGTTTCAGACAATTCCCATAGCCTTTTACCGGGAATGCCATTCTCCAGCAATATAACCCTTGATATTCCATCAATATTTTCTTTAATTGTTTTGCTGATGGCGTCATGGAATGCTTTTTCTGATCCCTCAATAATAGTAGCGTTCCCGGGTATTTTCAGCAGCCCGAGATCTACAACACAGGTTTCACCTTCAATCCACACCTTTCTCACAAGCAGATCAACCGGCACAAGGATAGCAGTATTCTCATATTTAGATCCCCGTGCCACAATTTTTACCAGCTCACGAACCTGGATATGAGTATCATCGGAACGGGTTATCATTCTATTTTCTTTCATCATTGTACTGGCTTGAAGATCGGGGAGATAGACAACTATCTCATCCCGGGTATCAAGAACCGGTAATGATGGGAAAACATCAAATATATTCTTCTCAGCCAGGTAACTCAAGGCCAGGTAGTCAACAATACATACAACCGAAATGAAAAGAAGCAGTTTACGATTTCGTTCTTTTCTGTCGGCTGGAGGATTTTGTACAACAAAAACCAGGTTCCTGAATCTTTCCTTTACTTTGTCAATAAATGACTTCATTGCGAAAGCCCCTGTATAATATATTATTTCACGCGGGCAATACTCTCATGCTCGCTACACCACATACAATAGTATATACCACTCTTACAAGAAAAAAATTACTATGATTATTTTTCTTTAATTATTTCCCTGTTATAAGTATCAATAAAATTTACTATCCCCTGGGCGATACCCCGTGCAATCTTTTTCTGGTAGGACGATTTGAGCAGGTAGCTCCTCTCCTTGCGGTGAGTGACATACCCCGCCTCAACAAGAACTGATGGCATCAAAGCCCCGCGTAACACGAAAAAATCAGCCTTTTTCACACCCCTGGATTTAAATTCCCAAACTACATTATCCATATGTTTCTGTATAGATTCGGCCAGCATGGAACTTTCTTTCTGGATTTGCGTGGTAATCATAAGTGCCTCTATAAAATCAGCATCTTTATATTGCTTTCTTCTTTTTTCATCTTCAAGTATTACCACGTTATTCTCAAGTGCCGCCGTTGCACGGGCTTCTTCGTTGGTTGGATTCTGGGACAGGAAATACGTCTCAAATCCTGATATTTTATGCGAAACAGAAGCATTCACGTGTATACTCACAAAAACACCATTCACACCGTTTTTAAGCTGCCTGTTCGCGATTTCGGTTCTCTTCCCCAGTTCAATGAACTTGTCACTGTTCCTGGTCATTATGATCCGTGTCCCCTTAAGCCGTCGTCCAAGTTCGCTCCTGACCATCCTGGCTAATTTCAAATTTATGACCTTTTCCCTGACATTTCCCTTTCCTATGGCTCCCGGGTCTTTACCGCCATGCCCGGCATCGATAATAATAAACTTTATGGCATCTTTTGATGTATGCCGGGGTATTTCTCTTCCCTTTTCAAGAGGATCCCGCTGTTCCTGTCGGGTTTTTACCATTAAAATAAATGGAAATTTCATACTGACCCGGTACGCGGGGTAAAACCTTGACAGTACATTCTCTGATAGCTGAAGTGGAAGCAGGACTTCTCCCTTTACGCGCTTAACAGGATAATCCGCACGTATAAGCGTTCCATTGATAACAGCAATTGATAATCCAGGCTGGTATACCATGTAAGAATTACCATGATATATCTTTCCACGCTGCAGAATAAAATCATATGTTGACTCAAGGGATGTATTCCGTTGCAAATCATAAAGGGATATATAATGTTTCCCCTCATATTTCTGTATGGGTATTTTCAAATGTGGTGAATCCGCGTAGACATTCAGTGTATACATCCATGCTGCAATCATCAGACATGAAAACAGGAAAGCAGAAAGAGGGTAAATGAAGATAGTATACCGGTTTAACACGATCAATATCAGCGTTGCCTGTCAAAATACAGGTATGAATAAGTTCTCCAGTAATCAATGGTAGATAATACTGCTAAAATCAGGACTAATGCCACAAGGCTATCCTGAAGTGTCACCCCGTAAAGAGTATATTGTGGGGAGATAATAAAAACAAGGGCTGCCAACCCCAGTATTCCCACGAGGATCTTGCCGAGCAGGTTGGGACGAACCTGTATATCCATTTTATAAAACAATACAAAACCCCCGTAAATATTATAAATATCTCTTATCAGCAGTACAAAAATCAACCACAATGGAAAATCTCTAAAATGATAAAGAACGAAGGCCATTCCAATTGTAGCAATTTTATCTGCAAGGGGATCTAAAAATTGCCCCAGGCGTGAGACCTGGTTCAGCAACCGCGCAAAATATCCATCAAAGATATCGGTAACGACCATGACAAACAATATGATAATAGCCATATTCCGGTAAGAGATATCCCCTGTGCCATTTTCCATGTACAGGGCATATCCCGCCAGGGGAAACAGTAAAACTCTTAACAAAGAGAGAAAATTTGAAAAGGTCCATATTCTGCCGTCTAAGAGGTCGCGTGCTTTCATAATTATCTGTATGATGATTTTCCTGAATTTAGCGTATCTTTAATACTACTCCAACCTGCAGTCAAGACAAATTCCATAAGAAAAAGTATCCATACCCGTGTTAAAAGTTAATTGACGTACCGCTTCTCTTTATCCATTACGTTACTTGTGATGATACAAATATTATCGAGGTATACCATGAAAACAAAATACTTGAATATAGAAGGTATATTCCTGGCTGTCAGCGTGGTTGTTGTACTCTTATTCTTTCCCGGATGCACAAAGGACACTGATAATGCACCAACCCCAAATGTTAAGAAACAAACCATGGGAATAGTGGTCATGAATAATGCTTCTTTACGAGTAGACCCCTACCTGTATTCATCACGACTTCACCTTCTGAACAAGGGTGACATTGTTACAATCAAGGATCAATCAAAAGTTCGGCAATGGATCGGGAAAAAACATGATTACTGGTATAATATTGAGTTGAAAAACGGTGTTTCCGGATGGATGTTCGGATCGACCATTGATATTGTTGATTCCAGCAATTCAGATGCCGTGAAATCGTATCTTGATCAATTCTGGATGGAGCAATCTGATTCAGTCAGAAAAGAAATCGCCGGCAAATGGTGGAGCCTGAACAGTGGGGGCGATTTTACCAATCACGGTATTGAGCTTACCACTGATGGCAACTATGTATCATACAGAAAAGGCGGAAAAAAAATGGAAGGGACCTATAGTTTAAACTTCCACGAAAATGAGATCATTTTTCTTGATGGCACATCTTTCGGCAAAAATTTGTATTTCATAAGACGCGGGCAGTCTTACGTGTTGGCAGATGACAGGGAAGAAGCATCTCTTCGGTTTAAAAAAATCAGCGAATTCGACACAAACAATTCACAGGAAGATGAAAAACCAGATGGAGAATGATACACCAAGACTCAATAAATATCTTGTGCTTTGTGGACTTGGCTCAAGACGCAGCGTGGAAAATTTCATCCTTAACGGCGACATCCGGGTAAATGGAAAAATTGTAAAAGATCTGTCTACCAGGATTGATCCCGACAATGATACTGTTACATTTAAGGGGCAGATTCTCAAACCCCTGGAAAAATATGAATACCTCATGCTTAATAAGCCACGGGGATATATAACTTCACGTTCTGATGAAATGAACAGGCCCATAGTTATGAACCTTCTTCCCGAGCGATATGAGCAGGAAGGGGTTGTTCCAGTAGGGAGATTGGACAGGGACACGGAAGGCTTGCTGATCTTAACCAATGACGGCCAACTTACTTACAGGCTTACCCACCCACGTTTCAAGGTGGAAAAAACGTACCTTGTTACCCTTGACTCCTCTCTCCTTGACGAGCACAAACGCCGGATTGAAAAGGGCATCAACCTGTATGGGAAAAAAACTGAACCCGCGGTCATCAACTATACCCAGAATGCGAAAAACATGTTTTCCATGACCATTACAGAAGGCCGAAAACGGCATATCCGACTATCCTTTAAAATTTTCGGCTATAAGGTTATCACCCTGAAAAGGATACAATATGGCCCCCTGTCACTTGGCCGTTTACCTTCAGGTTCCTACCGTACATTAAAACCTGCAGAAGTTAAAAGATTAAAAAAATTATTTACTAATTCATAAACTTTCTCCGGTCGAACTTCTAATTAAGGTATTCATCAGCAGGAAACACCTATTACAACATGGGACAGGCATATCATGCAGAACATAGATTTCTACAGTGGGAATAACATGCGTCAGGCGGGAAATCAGTTTAATACCGCCGATCCTGAATATTTCAACAATGTTGCTGAATTTCATAACCGCCATGAAGAAAAATATCGCAGGAAAGCCAATCGAATGCTTTCTTTTATCATTGCGTTGTGCATAATATCATTCACTACCGGCCTTGTTGTGGGTATAAAATTTACTTCTGGTTCTCAAAGAGAGATGGTTGATCCCGGAACCCGAAAGGCAATGACCGATATCGGCAAAAAAGTGACCAGCATGGTAAAGAAGGCAGGAACAGAACACACTGTATCCACAGCACAGATGTTTCCTCGAAACTCTTACCCGTATATCATAAAAATCGGCAGTGAATTTCAGAAACAGGACGCCGAGAGAATAGCCACCCGTCTCAGCACTGATGGATATCGTATTATTCTGTCACAGAAGGATTCCGGTTATCGAATGTATGCCGGCCCCTTTAAAAGTGTTACCGACGCGAAAAAATCCTTGAAAAAAATACTCCAGTACTCTGAGAATGGTCTCTTTTCAAATGCCACAGTTTTGAAAAGATGATATGAAACATACTATTAGGCCTGCATTAGAGGAAGACATTCCCAATATACTGGATATACTTCAACCTTTTGCCAGTAAAGGGATAATACTTCCAAGAACTTCAGAAGAGATACGTGACTCCCTTCAATATTTTTTTGTTGCTGAAAATAGTGACAGCATTTGTGGAGTTGTATCCTACCATGACTATGGACCGAAACTAAAAGAGATACGCTCACTCGCCGTACTGCAGGCAGAAGCAGGGAAGGGTCTGGGTTCGACCCTGGTACAATGGGTATCAGAATACCTCATACAGAGATACCCTGACAGCAAAATATTTGTGCTTACATACTCTCCGGAATTTTTCAAAAAACTCGCATTTAAAGAAGTTGATAAAGACTTGCTCCCCGAAAAGATATGGAAAGACTGTCAAAACTGTCCTAATCGCAATCATTGTACCGAGACAGCACTTATATTACACACGTAACAGGGAATACATTGCCATCACAGCGAGATAAAAGAGAGACAAAGAGGCTTAAAACACAAAACCTCTTCATGGAATACAGGCATAACGGTAGTGAAAGCACCTTTTCAGGAGAAGTAATCAACCTGAGTGCCGGCGGTCTTTGTTTTCTTCGGCAGGGTTTGATCGATAAGGGTACAACCATAAAAATACGCTTTCCCCTTATTGAAAAAAAAATAATTCTCACCGGGGTAGTAGTAAGGATTGACGGAAGAGAAACTTCTGTGCGATTCACCACTTCTGAAAAGGAAATTGAAAAATTTATATCAGAATTTAACCGTTTTTATGCCCTCAACAAAAAGGAATAGCAGTACGCGCTCCCGTGTAAGTAGAACCACAGAGTTACATTGAAAGTGACTCAATAATAGTGCTGATTGCATCTTTATTTTCGCTGAACCTGGATTCTGGAAGAATACACCTTATAAAACACCCCCTGTTTCCCTTGATGCGATATCCTTCCATCCCGGCAAACTCACCCTTTTTATCAACAAAGCTGTATAGAATAAATGTATTATCCCTGCGAAGGGCCGTTCTTTTAAAAGTATCACTGCCGATTATCCGTTTCCAGTGCTTTTCAAATGCACCAGATGAACGGAGCTTCGAAGGAAATATTTCAGACTCTATACCAACCAGCATATCATAAACAACCGGATCATCTCCTTTTCCTGTTGTATCCTGCTTTAGTACAATGCCCAGGCGAACACCGGAATAAACGTACCCATTATGATCACTGCGAACATTTTTTTTTAATAGATATACGGATCCCGGGAATGTAAGCCTGTATCCTGTCATTTCATTCACAAAATGACTTCTCCCATTATCCCCCTGGTACAGCAGGATATGCGACATCCTGTCTATTTTATTATACCGTGATCCTTCTCTCCGCTTCATGCGATCGATGAAGGCGGATGCATTTTTCTGCATCTGGTAGACTTTCTGATTCTTTACAGGTAGAGCCAGTGCGGATTTAAGCAGGGAAAGCCCCCTTGCGCGATGATTATTTTCCCACAGAGAAATCCCTTTGTTTACAAAATATTCTATGCCCTTTACGGTTACCACTTTATGATATTCTGATGGTGTATCCGAAGTATATATCTTCCCCTGCCTGTCCATGTAATAGCGGTTTCCTTCAAGGTCTTTCATCAACACCCAATCAGGCATCTGACCGATAAACACAAAAAGTATAACCGGGACAATTAATAGATAAATATTTCTGTTTTTTTTAGGTAACATTAAAACTGGAATATTTTTTTAAAATTATTTAAAAAACTTATTGAAGATTTCAATTGTTATTATCTACTTGTTGTTAAAATTGTTATTAAATTTTCACTATTAAATTCTAACATATTATTTTGTAATTTATATCTATTTTATCGAAACTACTTTTTCACAGGAGTTTCTCATGGACGCAACCACAGTAAAAAACCATTCGATTTCGAAGAAGGGGAGAAAAAAATCCGTTAAAATTCCTGACGATTATAAAACCCTGCAGGAAGTCATTGAATCAGTTGAAAAAGAGTATATTGCACGCACTCTTGAATTAACAAACTGGAATCTTCAGAAAACCAGCAGGGTTCTCGATATCGCGCGAAATACCCTGAAATCAAAAATCAGGAAGTATGAAATTTAATAATTATATCAGGGCCATAATTATCACAAGGGCAATGACAACAAGACCCAGAAGCATTGCAACATAGAGAATTAATTTACTCTCCGTGGCACTTTCTTCTGGTTTTTTTTCAACTTTTTCCATTTCAATCTTGACGTTCTCTTCTTCGATAATCTTTACAAGAACATTTTTTGCCACCAGCCCATAAAGAATATATCCGCCTCCTTCCATTGGTATCTTCGCTTTAAGACGTGCTTTTATGGGGAGGTATTCTCTCTCATCGGTAAGGGCATTAAACATTTTTGCAACTTTTATCGATACAGAATCTTTATCAGTCAAGACCACGCTTATTTTTTCACCAATTTTTATGTCATTTACATATTTCCCTTTCACAGGGGACACAATAACATTTCCATTGATCACATACTCAGCCTGTGATTCTACCTCGTTCATTTTCTTATCAAGCTCACCGAGGGGCATCTCCCCTGCGGGTTCCTCTTTAACCCTTGCCGCCTGTGGAGTCTCTATGGGGATATTTTCAAGTTCAACAGTTAGAGAACTTGTTCTATCAATGGCAATTTGTATCTGTACACTGTTATTATTAAAATATTTGGCTATAATTTCCCTGATTATCTCTGATGCATCCTCAAGATTATCTTCTTCAATATCTTCAAAAATATTATATCCCTCAAGTGAGCTTGCGAAATGATTGGTAAATTCATATGAGCCGATTGAGCTTTCACCCTGCTGCTGCACCATTTTTCCAAAATCACGGTAAAAGTTCTTCCAGTTATTAAATATTGGGGCCTTCTCATATATACTTGACAGCTCAGACAGCAGTGCATTCACATTCATAAGATAACGTCCAGCCTGGTTGAGGAAGATAAAAAATATCCCATATGTTTCAATGGGCTCCATGGCAAGTCTTCCCTTAATGACAGCCACATCATTGTATTGTCCGGACACCATCGACCGGGCCTTATCCATGTCACCGTTTGTGTACTTCAGGGCAATATTTATTAACCTGGTTTGCTCGTTCAGTGAATCAAAATTTGATGCTTCGTCATTCATTTACCGGTATCCTTATGTATTCTCTGCTAGACATTTCTCAATTATTTCATATTTTTTCTGCGGCGTCAGTGATACCATCCTCTTTACCGCCTGCTTCATATTTTCAAGATATTGTATTGGAGCTTCAAGAATAAAATATCCGTCTCCGTCAAGATTATTCGTTACATTGGCCTTTTGCGCAGGTATCTTGGTTCCAAGCAGGGGCCCCAAATTCTGCACCAAAAAATCCGGAATAAGATATTTTACGAAAAGCTTTTGAACTCCCATTTCAATTCTTTTTTTCTCATCATATTTCTCGTATTTTTCATCAGGAATTTTTGCCCAGTTTCCGGGATTATTGGTCAATTGCAATACAGCCTTTTCTTCTTCTTCGGAAACAAGTAACCTGATATATGTATTATACGCTTTATACATTGACAGCAGCCCAAACAGGCTGTCGTCTTCCTTTGCTCCGTCTTTTCCTTTTTTATGAGGATTCTTCATATAGTTGATCAGTACCTGGGTAGTTTTTTAGGATAAGAATTGCTGCACCACGATTTCATCATAGAAAAAATGAAATAATAAATCAAGTACAATAATCAACTATACTGGACTATAATAATAAGTTTCATTTTCTTTACTTCTTCTTATCAAGCGTATTGTATACAGGGATTTCAGAATTTTTTCTGCGTTCTCCACATCAAAACCGGTATACGATGCTATTTCTCTGGCTGAAACGTGTTTATTGATCATCAGGAAATCAACTATATCCTTCTCCGCTTCCGAAAGAGCACCAATATAATTTCCCTGGCTTCTTCCCATCCTGTCAAGGGCAATGGCAATTTTTTCATTATTCATGGAAAAGTAAGACTTGATAACAAATTCGATATTGGATTCCATACTATCTGAAACATTCTGTAATCTCACATAAAATGGCAGGTCTTCCCGTTGTGACTCCTTTAAAAGATTAATAATGCATTCATCTATAAAAGATGTATCAAGTACCTTTATACCAGTAAAATCTAGAACAACCACTTCATCAGGATGAACATTATCAAGTTTCTTCATTATCCGATTATAAAAAATCCTGCCCGTTGGTCGAGTAATCAAATCAGGAGACGAAATTTTAACACTTTTGGCCATTTTTTTTATTTCAATCATCATTATTGCGTACCGGCTTATTTTCCTGTTTCATTGTAGTATAATCAGCTTCCAAGAGAAATTGAAATGTGCGTTCCCGGGAATGGAGGCAGTTCATTTTTCAAAAATGAGTAGGTGCTCCCTCCCTTCTTCCTGTGGTGCATGATAGAGATGGAGGCATCTTGTGAGCGTATAAACACACTTCCCCTGAGCTCTTCCATAATCGCGTTCACCTGGCAAAGACCATAGCCAAAGCGTCGTTTACTCGACAACGGGGTCGTTAAAACCTTCTCAATAAGTTGCGCACTACTTTCAAATGAAACATCTTTTTTGTTTTGAAAACTTTCCCTTATACCTATTCCCGAATCACAAATGGCAATACGAAATGTATGGTCGGTCCCCATGGAGTAAGTTTGAATGGCAATAAAACCTGAATCAAGGCTATGCTCAAAGATATTCTGACAAAGCTCAGAAATTACGGTGACAAAATAATCTATAATGTTAGGGGCAAACCAGTATTTAAGTATATTCCTTGACCGTTTTCTGAATGTCGTTATTACCTTTCCGATTACCTTTACACTCTCCCGTTCTTTTCCGGGTATTTCTGTTATCTCCAGCAACCTGCTGCTCTGGTTGCTGCGTTTTAAAAAAAGTTTTTCATCAAGACCTTCTTTTATATCAAATACACCATGCTCAAAGAAATCCATCCTTGCAAGGTACTGATGGATATGTATGGGGATATTGACCATAAGAAGTTTCTCACCGGTCTGTCTCAAATAATTACGCCCCAGAAGCAAAAGGTTTACCAGCGAGTAAGGTTCAATAAATGAGATTCTGGATACATCAATACCCCGTATTCGTTCAGAAACTATCCGGTCCTGCTGCTTAATAATTGACTCAAAGCTATAGGGATCCTTCATGGAATCATTAAGTACAAGTATATTACCTGTGGGATTGACCACGTTACTCTTCTCCGGGAAAACAAAATGTACACTTTTGTAAATATCGGCAGGTTTTATCCATGGGTTGAGGGTAAAAAAAATCCCGGAATCCGGGATTTAAAAAACTTGATATTTGTTCTTGACAAGACATCAACAAAATTTTCTTTGGTACTATACTTTCCTCCAATTAATAATTGGCGAACCTCCAAATTCTTTTAATAGAGGGGAGAAAGCTCCCCTCTATATTTTTTTCGCCATAGAGGAATTCTAGTAGAATCCCTGGTATTCGTTTCGGGATATTTTGTATTTTTTTCTATAGTACTTCACAATCGTGGGCTTGATCATCAGGTAATTCGCGATAATTTTATCCGGCCACCCATACCCAAGAAGCTTAAGAATGGATTTTCTCATGTCTCCTCCTTGATTTGTGCATAGTACTCCGTTATCATTATGATACAACGTTATGTGAATTATGCAAGCACTTTTTGGCTTGCATGAAAAAATTAATAATTTTGCGATTTTATATATATCTTCATTTACAAAAAAGGGGGATATTGGTATTTCGAATAATTTTTCTCTTGCAAAACTGTACCGCTGCCCATAGTGTGAATGCGCATACAGTGCCTCAAAAAAACTGCAGATGGCAGTAACTGGAAAATAATACTAACTTTTAATACAGGAAATCATGGCAAGGGTAAACAAACTTACGGCAGAAGATAACATAGTCAACAGCATCATTGGAGAGGGCTCAGAGTTCAAAGGTGAATTCAACATTAACGGACTTTTACGAATCGATGGGAAATTCAAAGGAACAATTGAAACTGACGGGAAGGTATTAATCGGACAGTCAGGGGAAGCCGTAACCGATATTAAGGCACGGGTAGTTGTTGTGGGAGGATCAGTAAGGGGCAATATTTTTGCCACCGAAAGGATCATCATGCTCTCATCCGGCAAAATTAACGGTAATATCATTACCCCCAGTCTTATTATGGAAGATGGTGTACAATTCGAAGGTAATTGCACAATAAACAGGCGTCAGGATAGTGCATAATGGAAATTAAACCCGTATCTACAAAAAAGAACGAGCAGAAATCCATTCGCAATAAAAAAACCGGCGAGACCACCCAGGCTGATAAAAATTTTCAAGCTGAGCTGGAAAGTACAATTTCCACTGAATTCCAGGGTACAATTGAAAGCATGATGAACGACCTGGCTGAACAGGAAAAACGCTTCGTTGAAGAACAGTCCATGTACCAGATGAACAAATACAAATCAATGGTCAGATCTATTCTGAAGATGCTGCTTGATTCAGATACTTCAGTTGAGACACTGCAGCGTCGCCGCAGGGACAGGGCTGACTTTGTCATTATTGATAAAATCAATGACAGGCTTGACCTGATAGCAACTACTATAAGTCAGAAGAGCAACAAGGCTTTCAACCTGCTGAAAACCATTGAAGAGATACGTGGCCTGCTGCTTGACCTCAGGCATTGATTATTATATGGATTTAAACGGTATTACAGGACATTCTCTGCAACTAAACATACTGGACAGGCTGTCCCGTACAGGCCTTCATCATCACACCTTGCTATTTACCGGACAGGCAGGTATTGGGAAGATGCTGATTGCCCGTCGATTTCTCATGTCACTGTTCTGCTCAGATGAAAATCCACCATGCGGGACATGTAATTCCTGCCGACAGGTTGAGGCCGGGTCACATCCTGACTTCATCACCATTGTTCCCGGCGAAAAGGGAAACATACCCGTGGGAAACGAAACCAAAAAGGAAGAAGGTTCCATACGCTGGCTAATAGACAGGCTCTCCATGGCTCCAGTTACCGGCCGCAGGGCAGTTCTTATCGATGATGCCCATTGCATGAACACCCAGGCACAAAATTCATTTCTCAAAACCATGGAAGAACCTTCCCCTTCAACCATAATAATTCTTGTTTCCTCCCAGAAGTCCCGGCTGCTGCCCACCGTCAAGTCAAGGTGCAGCGAACTAAGGTTTACCCGTCTATCCGATAAAGAATTACGAGACATTCTTTCCGCCAGCGGGTATGACACCGAGACTATCAATCGTACTTTACCAGTAGCCGGAGGGTCAGTTGAAAATGCCGGGATCCTGGCTGATGAGACACTATTTTCCGCTCTCGTGCAGTATTACCAGTCCCTGTGCGAATTCCTTCTGGTTGAGTCGGTATTTACCGCGCATTTTAAAGATATCACCAAAACTATATCTGAAGACCGCATGATTGATTTTCTCACCCACATGTTCAGGGCCCACCTGCTTCATGTGGTTACAGGCAGTGTAACCCATATACCCTGGATAAGAAATGAATTGACGGATATTCACAAATTGAAAGGAATGATTAAAATACTGCTTGCCTTGAAAAAGGGCCAATCTCATAATTTAAATATTAGAATGGCCGTCAAGGGTATGCTATATTCTTTATGCTTTGAAAACGGGAGTGATCTCCCATTAACAGACCTTTCTTATATGACAGGATAAAAAACAAATGGAAGCAACAGGCGTCAAACTAAGAAACAGCCAGCAGATATATTATATTGATACCAACAATGTGTTCGTCAAACGAAACGCCCTTTGCGTTGTAGAAACAGAACATGGGGTTGATATCGGCAGGGTTTTTAAAAAACTCACCTGCGGATGCAGCAAAAGCCAGGTCGGCGGTAAACTCCTTCGACTGGCGTCAGAAAATGACCTGGAAGCCCTCCCTGACATCGAAGCACTTGAAACAAAAGCATTCAAGATATGCAGGGAAAAAGCAAAAGAAAAAAAACTCGACATGAAGCTGGTCATGGTTAAATGCCTTTTTGACAAGACCAAGATCATTTTTTACTTCGTGGCAGAAAACCGTATAGATTTCAGGGAACTGGTACGTGATCTTGCGTCGGTATTTCGCACACGCATCGAGATGCGTCAAATTGGAGTTCGCGATGAAGCCCGCATGTCCGGGGGGTTCGGTCCCTGTGGTCGCCAGCTTTGCTGTGTTAATTTAAAAGAAGAATTTGAACCAGTATCAATCAAAATGGCCAAAGAACAAAACCTGAATCTTCACTCTTTAAAAATATCAGGAATGTGCGGCAGGCTACTCTGCTGCCTGGGATACGAATATGACGTGTATCGTTCACTGAACAGTTCACTGCCCCGCTCTGGCAAAGAATTCAGCATCAACGGCAGGCATTTTTGTATAGAATCTGTTGACACGCTAAAGGAATTAATCAGTATACGAAGCAACAATCACAGTATACTGCTGCATAAGAATGAATTCAAAGTTGAAAACGGAAATATAGTATTAAACAGGGAAACGCGGGAGAAGATACTCCATTCCTTTGACGCTGATAACAGCGACGAATAAATTCTTCATCTGATTCTTTTCTTACGAGGTACACCATGGAAAACAGGTTTTATGTAACAACACCCATCTATTACGTGAACGCAGAACCACATATAGGGCATGCCTACACAACAATACTGGCTGATTTCCTGAAGCGATTCTATACCATGACAGGTCACGATACCTTTTTTCTTACAGGCACCGATGAACATGGTGACAAGATCATGAAAGCCGCACATGACAACAACGCCACACCCCAGGAATACACCGACATCATAAGCGGTAAATTTCGCAGTGCCTGGGACGCCATACATATTCAATACGACGAGTTCATCAGAACCACCGAAGAGCGTCACAAGAAGGTGGTACAACAGGTATTGCAGAAAGTATACGACAAGGGTGACATCTATTTCGGTAGCTATGGCGGTCATTATTGCGTGGGGTGTGAACGCTTTTTAACGGAAAAAGAGATGGAGGACGGGAAATGCCCTGAACACAACGTTACTCCGGATTATATAGAAGAAAGCAACTATTTTTTCAAGATGCGCAAGTACCAGGGATGGCTCACTGATCACATCAGGAGTAATCCTGATTTCATAAGACCGGAGCGATATAAAAACGAGGTTCTTTCCCTTCTTGAAAGTGACACCCTGGAAGACCTCTGTATATCACGGCCCAAATCAAGGTTAAGCTGGGGTATTCCCCTTCCTTTTGATAAAGATTATGTTACCTATGTCTGGTTTGACGCACTTATTAACTATATCAGCGCTATTGGATATCCAGATCATGAGAATTTTACTAAATTCTGGCCCGTGGTGGACCATATTATTGCCAAAGATATCCTGAAACCCCATGGAATATTCTGGCCCACCATGCTGAAGGCAGCGGACATCCCCCCATACCGGCACCTTAACGTACACGGTTACTGGAACATGGAAAAGTCAAAGATGTCAAAAAGCCTTGGGAACGTGATTCGACCCGAAGACCTTATAGAAAAATTCGGGAACGACCAGGTACGTTATTTTTTTCTTCGAGAAATGACCTTCGGGCTGGATGCCACGTTTTCTGAAGACGCTATCGTGGGACGGATAAACTATGACCTGGCCAACGATCTTGGCAATCTCATCAAGCGTACCTTCAACATGGTACAGAAATATTTTGACGGGAATATTCCATCTTTCCACCCGTCTACACCTGCCGGGCGTGAAGAATTGCAGTCCAATATGAAGAATGCTATCGACGGCTATATAAAAGGTGTGAATGATTTTCAATTCAGCGTGGGTATTGAGAAGCTCTGGGAATTCATTCGTTCATGTAACAAGTACATTGATGATTACAAGCCATGGCAGCTTGCGAAAGAAGACGATACCACCTTACTGTCTTCCATGATGCGCAACCTCCTGGAATCAATATATGGTATTACGGTACTCATCTCTCCCATATGTTTTGAAAAGGCAGAAGTGATATTTGACAATCTTGGCACTCGTCCAGCAAATGGTGATATTAAAGGTCTTGCAGATTTCAATAACCTGGCCGATGGACACCAGATAGGCAAGGTTGGTATTCTTTTCCCCCGCCTTGAGAAAGAAGAAGAGAAAGAAAAACCGGGTGCAGAAAGCGATAAAGAAAAAAAGAAAAAAAAGGATTCAACCGTCCAGCAGGATAACCTGTTAGACATTAAGGATTTTGCCAGGCTTGATCTCAGGGTTTCACGGGTTCTTGAAGCTGAAAATATAGAGGGCTCAGAAAAACTTTTAAAACTCACAATCGACACGGGCACAGATACTCGGCAACTGGTGGCGGGTCTCGCCCCGCATTATGCACCCGACGATCTGATCGGAAAAAATATCCTGGTTGTTGCAAACCTGAAACCGGCCACCATATTCGATCACAAATCTTACGGCATGCTGCTGGCTGCCAAAAAAGGTAAAAAAGATATACCAAAACTGATAGAAATTGATCAGAATATACCGGTAGGTTCAACACTGGGCTGATCACGTATACAGGGAACCAATGAAGATAGGGCTTATTTCAGACACCCATAACGACATCGAAATGATTGAACATGCCATAGAGGTGTTCAAAGAGCGTAATGTCGACATGGTTATTCACGCGGGTGATCTTACCTCGGCCAGCCTTATCCCGCTGTTTAAAGATATGCACTGTAAGTTCGTTCTGGGTAATTGCGACATCGATGTTGATCAAATCAATTCAGTTGCCAGTGAACTTGGATTCGGATGTGTTGATTCGTACTGTGAATTCACGGCTGATGGGAAAAAGTTTATCGTATTTCACGGGAATGACGTCCCCCTCTTTAGAAAAGCTGTCAGCTCGGGGAAGTATGATTATATTATCAAGGGACATACACACATTTTCGAGAATTATACTTCTGATACAACCCGTGTAATAAACCCCGGTTCACTATACAGGGGGGAAGAACACACCGTTGCCATTCTTGACACCAAAAAAGACAAGGTTGAGAAAATTCGTATCGAGATTGAATAGAAGCAAAAAGTTTTGCAGTTACTCCTCTTTGAGAAGCCCCGTTATCCGGTCAAAATCATCAAGTGAATAATAATGAATTTCAATTCTTCCCTTTGATCCCTGGTGACGAATTTCCACCTTGGTGCCAAGCAGGGAAATCAGCATCTCTTCCATTTTTCTGATGTGGGGATCTTTTCTCTGGGTTTTTGACGATGATTCTTCGCCGGTATTATCACCGAAATCTTCAATTTTCTTTTCAAGTGCCCGTACCGACAAGCCTTCTGAAAGCACTTCGTTGAACAATTGCTCCTGTCTCTGTCCACTGAGGGACAGCAGCAGTTTCGCGTGACCGGAAGATATGGATCCCGCTGAAAGGGCCTCCTGCATGTGCTCTGGCAAATTTAACAGGCGAATAACATTGGAAACTGATGCCCGATCCTTTCCTACCCTCTCCGCGATTTCCGCCTGCTTTAACTTAAAGCGGCTTGAAAGCATCTTGTACGCTTTTGCCTCTTCAATTGGATCCAGGTCAGTTCTCTGAAGGTTTTCGATAAGTGCAAGGGATAAATTCATTTCTTCCCCGGCTTCCATTATAATGGCCTTTATCTTCTGAAGGCCGGCCTTTTTACACGCTCTCCAGCGTCGTTCACCGGCGATAATGTAGTAATTGTTCTGATCCTGTCGCACGATGATGGGCTGGATAAGGCCAACCTGTTTTATGGATTCGGCAAGCCCCTGTATCTCGCTTTCGTCAAAATGCAGGCGGGGCTGATGGGGATTGGGCATTATATGCCTGATATCAAGTTCACTCACCCTGTCGGTGTTCTCAGCGAACCCCCTTTCCAGGTCTTCCACCGGCTGTGACGAGGTTGAGATGATGGCACCAAGTCCCTTGCCAAGCGCTTTTTTAGCCATTCTTTATTACCTCTTCAGCAAGTTTCTCGTAGCTTTCGCTACCGGTTGAATGCCTGTCATACATGTTGATTGGTCTGCCAAATGATGGTGATTCTGACAGCTTTACATTTCTTGGTATTATGGCATCAAATACTTTTTCTTTAAAAAATTCCTGCACGTCAGATACCACCTGTTGTGACAGGTTGGTACGTGAATCATACATGGTCAACACAACCCCCTCTATCTGCAGCTGCGGGTTCAGTGAATCCTGTACCATCGATATGATTTTCAGCAGCTGGCTTAACCCTTCAAGGGCGTAATACTCGCATTGCAGCGGAATGAGCACAGTGTCTGAAGCCACCATGCTGTTTAACGTCAAAAGACCAAGGGAGGGAGGACAATCTATCAATATATAATCAAAATCATTCTTTATCTCATTGATGGCCTTTTTCAGCATAAACTCTCTCCCCTCCAGGCTGAGAAGGTCTACCTGGGCCCCCGATAGATGAATATTTGAAGGGATAATATAGAGGTTAGCAATACTTGATTCAAAAATTGCCTCCCGTATGGGTAATTCACCGATCATGACCTCGTACACGGTAGTGTTCATCTCTTCAACGTTTATACCGATACCGTACCCGGCATTGGCCTGTGGATCGATATCCACTATTAGAACCCTCTTTCCTTTTTCAGCCAGGAATGATGCAAGGTTCACCGTTGTGGTGGTCTTGCCGACCCCTCCTTTCTGGTTGGAAACTGATATAACTCTACCCATATACGTACTCCAGGATTTCAGATTATTAGAATTTCCGCCGACTTATGTCATATCCGGACTGGATATGCTGATCACCAATCTGCTGATTTGTCAAAGATTAATCAATATATTTTTTCCGGG
>CAZVRB010000049.1:0-4676 GCA_964629365.1 uncultured Leptospiraceae bacterium | reverse complement strand
ATGACAACACTGGCCTGTGAAAACCATATCAAAAACTAAACCTGTTATATATATAACCTCTGTGACTCTGAGCCTCTGTGGTTGCCTTTTTTATAAAGTATCAACCCAGCTTCTGGCCGCTACCGCGCTGTGTACATAGTTGATCATGGTGACGTAATCAAATACCGGTAGACCCACCGCTTCCTGCACGGCAGCGGCGTAAGGGGGGAGAACACTGCATTCCAGCAATATGGCTCCCGTTTCGGGATGATCCTTTACCATCAAGCGGGCCCTTTCAACCACCTCCTCACGGATCACTTTCGAATCAAAAGATCCCTGTTCCCGTATGATGCCATCGGCGAAGGCGGGCCCGTCCTGCATACCCCGTATTATTACATCAGAGGGATCGTTTATCCCCGCCACCTCAAGCATACGGGGTACAAATTGAGTATCATCAGCACAAATAATTCCGGGCTTTTTACCTGGAGGCAGTATGGTGGAAATAAATGGAAGCTGCAACAGGCTTGAAAGGAAGACTGGCACCTCTACGCTTTGTGCCACTTCTTTTTGATGTATCACCAGGTACCCGCAATCGGTAGTAATGGCTTTTACTCCCTGGGCAGCAAGTTCAGTTGCGGCATCGATAATTTCCTGCACCATTTTCGAATCTTTGCCCAGCGCCATTTCAACGGTAAGCCCTTTTACCACCTGGTAGCGCACGGGAAAATCGTATGTTTTGGCGTTTCCCACGTCCCCCTGAATAAAGGGTGTATACGAATCTAGCATTATTATGCCAATATCTTCACCGTAACTTACCTGTCCCCTGCGTGCGTGAAAAATCATTTCTGAATTTCCCTCCAGTATCGTTCTTTGCCGGTAAACTTTTGCGGTTTCCAGCTTTTCCATAGTATTATGATAGAAATCATTACTAAAAGTACAATAGCACCTCTTTTGATAAAATGCAAATATGGGAATAGTTGCTTTCCCCCTGCAATTCCAAGAATATACTTCCGGTGTACCATGTTCCCCGATGGATACACCGAGAGAATAACCTTATTCCCTTCACTCCCGCGCAGCACTATTTCATTTCCCGGCACCACCGGGTCATACGAAGCTATAAGTTTTTTTTCGGCATCGTAAATGTCCAGTTGGAAACGGCTGTCCTTATCACTGTCAATATAAAGGGTAGCTTTGTCAGCGGGCATGTGCATTGAATATGTACGATAGTATTCCCCTGGAATAAAAGAATCAATCACCGTTGTCTCAATTTTCTGTCCCCATGTGGCGGCCCTTTCCTTTATTCCCTGCAATAGGCTGTATCCCCCCAGCCTGTAAACGAAGAACCGCATATACTCCCTCTCCCACCTGCTGGAATGAAAGCTGGTATAGTAGGCCGTGCCATCCCCTATCCCCATGCGAACACATATGGGCCCTTCCTTTTGTCCTGAGGGTGTATGAAATTTCCCTGTTGCCAGCACTTCCCCCTTCGCGTGCTTCAGGGCCACCCAGCCATTATGGTTCATCACGAATCGAATCCTGGTCTCATTAAAAAACGCGGCAAGGTCTCCATTAATATGCACATCGGCAGCCCCGATCATTCCTGAGTGCGGGAACTCCCTGAAAAACTCAAATGGAGAGGCAATTTCCTGCAGGTACCGGTACGAGAAATCAGAGAAATACGCTGTTTTTCCTGTCCGCAGAAATCGTTCGATATTTTCATTGATCCTTTCATACTGTATTTCCCTGTACTCTTCAGAGAGTGTCACCCCCTGTATTCGATATCGTCGGGCAACAACGCTGATACTGGATTCGATAGCCGGCTCTACACCGCAGGGCAGACACAACACGTCCAGCTTCTCAAGATTTTCATATTTTTCACAATCCCGAATGGATAAGGAGGTATAGGGTATGTTAAATTTATCAAAGAGATGGGCGATATCATCAAACCGGGCGGAAACCACCCCCACCCGGGGTTCAGCAAATAACGGGCATAGAAATATAAAAAGAAAAAACTGTAAAAATATGATACAACGCGTATTTTTCATGTGACCCTACCCCGAGATGTCCCGTATTTCCCGGAGTATGCGGTTCCTTTCATCCAGGTCTGAATAGATTCCGTCATTCAAGCACTCGTAGGCCATCTGCATACAGAATGATGCCATCTGCACGAAAATTCCACCATAGAGTGAATTGTCAAGAATGGGTTTGCGGATAAGGCTTTTTGACAGGGGACGGACTTTCTGAAAACCAATAATAACACAATCGTAAAAGGGTATTGGACGTCCGGTGCCGGTGTCCTGTACCGCCAGTTCAGTCATATCCAGCGGTTCACGTATGCTGGCAGCATCTTTCATCGGGCTGCCGTTTAGCACCCACCGTCTGTGCAGCCCATACAGCCTGTGCAGCTTGTTTCCTACCTGGTAAAAGAGATCACCGGTTATTGTCATAAAATTCTCAAGGGGGTTTACCGATCTCTTTCTCTGTTTCAGCGAATTAATCAGCTCTTCCCTGTTCATACTGAAGGTGGGATTGTTGGTTCTGTATACATGCATATCCCGGAGCAGGGCATCAAGATTCTTTATTTCATTTGAAAAACTTTCCGGTTCAAATAACATTCCTTCGTGCTGACTGCTGGAATGAGATTCAAAGAAAACCGTGGTTCCGTCAAGTAACGGGGCATAGCTGTTGTTAAAAAAATTGCTGCAAACATCCAGAACAGAAAGGAAATCACGACTATACGTTTCATTATAGTCGGCCTGCCGTTTGTCCACCATGTACCGCTGTGCCTCGAACCCATATGCCAGCATGGATCTACCTTCGTTCTCATAGTGCAGAAGCTGGTAAATCTCCTCGTATGGCTCCACGTCGGCCTTCAATGAACGGATATACTGCTGTTTTCTTGACTCCAGGTCTTTCCCCATTTCTTTTAACACGTCAGGGCTGTAATCCCATTCTTCTGCACTTACCCTCGGCGGTGCTGCTCGAAAATACTCTACCGCCTGGTCATAGGTAACGCTTTTCTGGAAGACCAGTGTTTCCAGCATAATCATTAAGAGCTGCCCCGGTGTAGCGATGCCGTAATTGGATGACAGGTGTTTAGAAAGGGCTGTACTCTCATCCGCAGTAGAAGGTAAAAATGATCTCACTGTACCTATGTAGTCATATATGTACTTCTCAACTTCGAGATTTTTTTTGCCGGAAATTTTTTTCATGTCATCACTTTCCCGAAGTTTTTGCTCAAGAAGCTGTATCATCCGCTCCCGTGTTTCCACGTCAAGCAGTTGAAATGAAAAGTAGTTTCTACAATAGGGTTCGAGGGCTTCTTCAAACAGGCGCCGGTCTATCCACTTCATGGAATCATAGCTGTAACCGGAAAACGGGGACATATCCATCCACCGTGAGAACACCCGCAGGTAGTTGAAGTACACCGGATCTTTAATATTCACATCACGAACGATATCGTGCAGCAGTGAAGGCAGCCTCTTAACTATCCTTGCCTGAAATGACTCAATATCCTGAAAGAGGCGAAACAGCCTTCGGGTTGGTATGAGCCGCTTTTTGATGCCGATACCGAAACGGTTACTTGAATGTATGAGATATCGTTTACGAAAAAGCTTCAGGTGACGGTATTTTCTGTGCAGCATGTTCACATTAAGGGGTGATAGTTCCGGTCCGAATTGCTCAGACATACCAGCATCAAACAGAACCCCTGTCCCCGGGGCGGCATCTTTTCGCAGCCCCACTTTTCCATGTGGCCGGTCAGAGATTTTTTTCTCGGGATACTGTTGTATGAGGTCGATTATGGCGCTGTATTTCTCTCCTGCCTCCACCGTATCATTGTTCAGGAGTGCCCGCACCACCTTCATCTTTCCGGCAGGTATCTCCCTGGAAAGCAGCATGGCCTTCGCGCGGCGTTCTAGTGATTTTATTTCGTTTTGATCCATGTATGCAGTATGCCTTTTTATTTCGTTCTTAGCAATATGTTTTTCGTTTGGAATTGTCAAGATTAAAAGGGGGTTTACCATAGAGGCACGGAGGGCACAGGGAAAAGAGGTATTTATAAGGGATAGTCAAAAACATGACAGCAACAAGCTCCATCCTAAAAAGCCCCCTTTACTTCACAAAGGGGGCGACGCGGCGCGTCGGGGATTTCGTTCAGCATCATGTTCAGATAAACGTTATAATGTCTCACCAAGGAGGCACAAAGGCGCAGAGAGAAAAAAAATAACCCCGCTGGTTAAGCGGGGTTATGATGAGTTCTGGTTTATAATTGTATCTTAATACAGTTTCATCACGTAATTTAGTGTAAACTGGGCGTAATGATTCCTGTCTTTCAGCTTGTAGTCATCGTCTACAATATAGTTGGTTTCATAGATATACTGTGTTGAAAGAGAAATGAAGGGGGTAAACTTGAATACGAAACCAGTATAGAGCCTGTTCTTGTTGAAGCTTTCCTGTGCATAGAAAGGTTCACCAACAAGCTTGAATGGTGCCGCATTATCATCAGCATCATTTGTCCCGTCATCTTCTACCAGTCCATAGAAAACTTCATCAGCAATGGTGAATACGATGGATTCTGTTAAAGGATAATTTATTCTTAAAAGCTGTCGCAACAGCAGGGAATATCCTTTCTTATCTTTAGCTTCGTCATAAAATTTGTTATGTGCATACAGCTTGTTGTGAAATATTGTTCTACT
>CAZVRB010000048.1:0-27886 GCA_964629365.1 uncultured Leptospiraceae bacterium | reverse complement strand
CGAAAAACCTACGGAATGATCGTTATCGGCGGTGTCCGTCGTGATATCACCCCCGAGATAAAAGACGACATCATGGCGGTTATGGACAAACTTGAAGAAGAAGTAAAGGTGATCCACAAGGCCATTGTGAAAGACACCGCCATACACAAGCGAACAAAAGATGTTGGCTACATCTCAAAAGAAGACACCATAAAATGGAGCCTGGTGGGCCCGGTTGCCCGCGCCCGTGGTGTTGACATAGACGCTCGGCGTGATCATCCATACGCCGCCTACGATGCCATCGAGTTCGATGTCCCCGTTGTTGACACCTGTGACGTGTGGGGCACCGTGGTTGTACGTATACTTGAAACCTTTGAAGCCATCAATATAATCAGGCAGGTGCTTGACAAGATGCCCGATGACGGCCCCATCCTCACAGAAGTGGACGAGGACATCACCCCATACATTCATGCCATTTCTGCAGTTGAGGCCCCCCGCGGGGAGGTAATTCATTACCTTATCACCGGCAACGAGAACAGGCCTGACAGGTGGCGGGTACGTGCACCCACATATCCCAACCTTCAGGGAGTGCCAATGATGTTACTCAACAACGAGCTGGCCGACGTGCCCATTATTGTTGGCAGTATCGACCCGTGCTTCTCATGCACCGACAGGCTGGCGGTAATAGACGAGAGCGGCAACAGTCACATGCTTTCCAGCAACGAACTGGAAGAGATGTCGCGAAAATCCGGAAAAAGAGGAAGGTAAACCATGGACATATTGCTGGTATTCATCAATATTATAGTGTTTCTGGCCCTGGCCCCCCTGTACGAAGGGATAATAAGAAAACTAACCGCGAAGGTTCAGTCACGCCAGGGGCCTCCCATCACCCAGCCCTACTATGACCTGCTAAAACTGCTGGGCAAGGATAACATCAACCCGGGCAACAGGCTGTTTAACTTTGCCCCCATGATGTCATTCGCGGCCATACTGAGTGTCATCATGCTGCTTCCCATGGGTCACCGTGCAAACTTTCTTACCGGGTATGCGGATGTTATTACCATCATATACCTGCTTACCCTGGGCGGCATTGCCATTATGCTTGGAGCGCTTGCCAGTAAGAATACATACGCCGTGATCGGGGCAAGCCGCGAGATGGCAACCATGATAATGGTAGAACCCGTTCTTGCCATGACATTTCTGCTTGGTGCGGTGAAGGTGCAGAGTCTTGCAATAGATTCCACAATGTTCAGCATTACCACGCAGGGATACAGCTGGGCGGCCGGCATCATGATGGTCATCTTTCTCATGGCCCTGCAGGCTTTCGTGGCACGGCAGCCCTTTGATACTACCGAGGCCGAGATTGAAATACTTGAAGGCCCATTCATCGAGTACAGTGGACCGAATTACGCCCTGTTCAAATACTCCATGATGCTGAAACAGATGTTCTATGCCGCCCTCTTTGTTACGGTATTTATACCCTATATTGCAACGGGTTATTTTATAGCAGATCTCGCCATCCAGCTTGCGGAAGTGGCGGTCGTGTTCGTCTTCATCTCGCTGATCGGTTCTACCAACCCGAGGCTTAGAATAGACCAGGCAGTGAAGTATTACGCGGTTCTTATCGTCGCGGCTATCGCCACGGTGGGATTATCGGTATATGGAATATGAAAACACTGAGAGAAAAGGAGTAACACCGTGTGGTTAACAAGTAAAATAAAACAGGTACTCATGGTAATGAAGCCGGGAAAGGTGACACTGCCCTATCCCTTCGAACCCCGTCCAGCACCCGAGAACTTCAGGGGACAGCCCTACTGGGACCATCACAAATGCATTGGTTGCGGGGGATGCGCCAATCACTGTCCTGCACGAACCATACTTATACGTGATCTCTGCAAGGAATTGCGGGTAATGGTATACGACGGTTCACGCTGCACTTACTGCGGACGATGCGCCGACGTGTGTCCGGAAGACGCCATCACCATGACGCCGCAATTCGAACTGGCAACCGACAACAAGGAAGACATAAATGAAAGCATTGAGCTTTTCATGCTCACCTGCCAGCGATGCGGACGATGCTACGATCACGAGATCACCAATACCATAGACAAGCTGAGCTTCACGGGATACCGGTATGACAGCATCGAAGCCCGGGCGGTAATTCCCGTTTCAAGTGAACAGTTCGACAAGCGATTGTACGAGAAGAGCGTGAATTTCAAGAGACCTGAAAAGGCAGGAGAATAACCATGTTATCTAAGATAGCCAAAAAAGCATTTCCCAAATCACTCTGGGTCTATCATTGCAACTCGGGGGCCTGCAACGGCTGTGATATCGAGATATTGAACATTCTTACCCCCTATTACGATGTGGAACGTTTCGGCATCAAGCTGGTGGCATCGCCACGGCATGCCGACGTGATGCTCATCTCGGGGGCGGTTACCCGTCCAACCCTGCCCCTGGTGAAGAAAGCCTACGATGCCATTCCCGATCCCAAGCTGGTATTCGGTATCGGCTCATGCGCAACCGGCGGGGGATGCTGGTTTGACACGTACAATGTAACCGGTGGTGCCGACAAGGTGGTTCCGGTAAACTATTTCATTCCGGGTTGTCCTCCCCGTCCTGAAGCAATTATTTACGGGGTTGCGCTTGCACTGGGTCTTGTTGACAAGCAGGCGGCACCGGTTGAATTGAAACAGATGGAATTCCCCATTGATATGTACCAGAGCAACAAGGCATGGGAAGAACGAAACACCATATACCAGTTACTTAAAGACTGATGATGGGAAAATTCTCAAGGTGGAGATATTATAATGGCTAAAAAAATTCTCATAGTGGACGACGACAGGGACCTGGTGGAAAGTCTTGCCCAGGCCCTTAAGATGAACGGCTACGACGTGGTAGCCGCATACAGCGGCAGCGAGGGTTTGCAGACACTGTTACAGCAAAAACCCGACCTCATGATACTGGACGTGATGATGGAGACTGATACCGCTGGTTTTGAAATGGCCTACCAGGTAAGAAGTGACCGTGAAACATCTAAATACCGGGAGGTGAAAGACACACCTATAATAATGCTGACTGCCATAAACCAGGTTACCAACAACAGGTTTTCTCTTAACGAGGACCAGTCATTTTTACCCGGCATCAACGATTTTCTCACCAAGCCGGTTAAGATTGACGACCTGGTGGAAAAGGTAAATGAGTATGTGTAAGTATAGACCAGTACGCATAACATGGTGGTATTGATACACACCAATTATAGAGAAGGACTGCGATGACACCTTTACGGTTCAGGAAGAAGCAGATCCGCCTGAAACTTTTTGTGAGTATGTTGATCATTGTGTTATTTTCAGGTATAACATCAACAATCATTGGTCTACAGGTCATCCAGAAGAATGTACTGGGACAGGCCTATGACATGGTACGAAGCGATCTTGATACCGCCCGGTATATATACAATGATAAGATAACGCTTATAGATTCGCTCATCCGTCACGTTGCCGGCCTGCAATACATAAAAAAGGCCATGGTATCCGGCAACCGCGGCCTCATCACCAGGAAGCTCATAGAAGTGAGGGATGAGTTGGAGCTTGATATACTTAACATAACGGACAGAAATGGCAACGTGATTGCCTGTGCGAGAAACCCTGCCAGGTTTGGCGACAATGTGAAAGACAATCTATTCATTAACCGCACCATATCCGAGGCAAAGGCATTTCATGGAACAGGCATGGTATCCAGCCAGCATCTCAACAGGGAGGGGGACGACCTGGCCGCGCAGGCACATATCAGTGTAAAACCCACACCAATGGCCCGCGCACAGCAATGCCAGGAAGTGAAAGACGGCATGGTACTGATGGCAACATGCCCCATACTGTACCAGGGTAAACTTATCGGCATCATTTATGGCTGCAGCCTGCTCAACAATAACTTCGAATTCGTGGACAGGGTGAAAGAACTGGTTTTCAAGAAAGAAACCATTGAAGGGTATGACCTCGGAACCGCTACGATTTTCATGGATGACGTACGTATTTCAACCAACGTAAAATACGAGGACGGGACCCGTGCCACGGGCACCATGGTTTCCGAGGAAGTGTATGACAGGGTAATACGGGATAAACAGACCTGGCTTGACAAGGCCTTCGTAGTAAACAGGTGGTACCTGTCAGGTTACAGTCCCATTTTTGATATTAACAAAAAAGCTATCGGCATATTATACGTGGGAATACTTGAAGAAAAATTTGACAGGATGAAGAAAAATACCGCCATCAACTTCATAATCATTATGATGATAACAGGTTTTCTTGCCATTGGACTCAGTATATACATCTTGCAAAATATAATGAGGCCATTGCGTTCACTGGTGAAGGCATCGGAAAAGATAGGTGCCGGTGATTATTCCCACAGGATAGACATCAGCACCGAGGACGAGATCGGTTATGTATGCTACACGTTCAACCAGATGGCGAATGCCATCGCCCAGAGGGACATCAAGCTGCAGGAGAATACGCAGAAGCAGATACAGCAGTCCGAGAGACTGGCCTCTGTGGGCCGCCTTGCATCAGGCATCGCGCATGAGATCAACAATCCCCTTACCGGTATTCTCACCTACTCCTCCCTGTTGCTGGAAGACCTTAAAGAAACAGATTTTGAAGAAGACCTCAATGTGATAATACGCGAAACACTCCGCTGCAGAAACATAGTGAGGGGAATACTGGATTTTGCCAGGTCAACAAAACTGGAGAAAAGACCTGATAATATTAACCGGATAATCAGTGACGTTACACAGATACTGGACAAGCACATCAATTTTCATAATATTACAATTCGTAAACATTTCGATCCGGATGTTCCGGACATGAACATTGACGTTGACCAGATGAAATCAGTGATTAACAACCTCATGGTAAATGCCGCTGACGCCATGCCCGATGGCGGCACAATTGACCTTGTCACCGACTATGTCAGGTCAGGCGATACGGTGAAAATAACTGTGAGCGATAATGGAAGCGGTATAAGCAGTGAAAACATAGAAAAAGTCTTCGATCCCTTCTTTACCACGAAGGATTCAGGCAAGGGCACCGGGCTTGGCCTTTCGGTAACGTATGGGATAATCAGGAGAAGTAACGGTAATATCGAAGTAGAGAGTACACCGGGTGAAGGTACCACCTTTACTATTACACTCCCGATAAAGGATTGATGTGGAAATGGAATACAATAACACTCATGAAGGATATTACAATGGAAGATAAAGATGTACGCATATTGATCGTTGATGACGAGGACATTGTTCTTAAAAGCTCCAACAGGATATTGCAGAAAAAGGGATATAATATTGATACCACGTATTCGGGAAAAACAGCATTGGAATACGCAGAAAAAAATCCCTATCACATCGTCATTACCGACCTGAAAATGCCGGGTATGGACGGGATGCAGGTGCTTGAAGAATTCAAGAAGAGGTATCCTGAAACCCTGGTAATTATTTTTACCGGTTTTGCCACAGTTGAAACGGCAAGACAGGCATTGAAGTCGGGGGCATTCGATTACGTGCCAAAACCTTTTACCCCCGAAGAGCTGCGATCGGTTGTGCAGAACGCGGTTAACGCCCTTGACAACAAGAACGAAGAATCCAACATGCTTGACCTTATGGCCATAGTTTCTCATGAATTAAAAAGTCCCCTGTCTGTGATGCAGACAACAGCCGAGACATTGTACAAGGGCTATTTCGGCAACCTTGATTCACAGCAGCAGAAAACGGTGGAGACAATACTTCGCAACTGCCAGTACCTCGAGGATATCATCAGGAACTATATCGACCTTTCCAGCATGGGAATGGACGAACTGAAATCATTCAAAGAGGAACTGAATTTCAACGAAGACGTGGTGCTACCGGTAATCGAGATACCCGAATACAATAATAATATAAAAAACATGAAAATCGAAACTGAATTTTCGGCCTCTCCTGTAATAAACGGTGACCCTAACCTTCTCAAAATCGTTGTTACCAATTTGCTGAACAATGCCATTAAGTACGGAACTAAAGATACTATCATCAAAGTTGATGTAAAAGAAGAGAACGAGAAATGCCTGTTTTCCGTATTCAACAGGGGTGTTGGTATATCCAAAGAGGATGTTGAAGAAAAACTTTTTAAAAAGTTCAGCAGGTTAAAACAGAAGGGAACTGAAGGAGTAAAAGGTTCAGGACTGGGACTGTTTATCTGCAACTCTATAATAGAGAAACATAACGGGTCAATCAGCGTTGAATCGGAACCTGGTGAATGGGCGCGATTTATAATAACTTTACCCGGTGGGCAGGTTAAAGGGTGATCATGGTGAAATTCTTACTCATGGTCTCACCTGCTTCCAGGAACCTGTCCCGTATATCGTCATCCATGGTTAAGTAGATGACCTGCCACCCATCTTCAACAAGGGCAACTGACTGTTCAACAAGATTCTGCCGGCGTGTCCAGTCGGAGTATTGAAATGCATCATCAAGCAGAAGAAAAAGTGAATCTGCACCTGATATCCGGGTTGCCATTCCCACACGAAGGGCCATCAGTACCTGCTCCCTGGCACCGGTAGAAAGTTCTTCCAGTGGATAAGATATGGTGCCGTCACCCACACGAATACTGTCACCATCGAGGTATATATTCGTATACCTTCCGGTAAGTTTCTCCAGTGAGCGTGTAATAGAGGGGTCGTTCATGTATTCTTCAATCTGGGAGTCTTCTTCTTTCTGAAAGTCTGCAATAACATCCCGTACCGCTACCCCGGCAACGATTTCTGCGTAGGCTTCACTTCGCTCACGGTACAGTTGTGTAATCACTTCATCCAGTTTTTCGGATATTGCTTCAAGAGAACCTGAATGGGCGGTGTCAGATCCCACCACATCAGAAAGCTTCCGTAAAAGTATTTCAAAACCCTGCCGTTCCTTATCAATGTCTTCGCGACATTTTTCCATTTCTTTGCGAATAGAAGCCTCAGCCGCGGGTGAATATGTTTCATCTGCCGGCTGCTGGCTTTGTTCATTCTCCGTTATATTCAGCATTTCCAGCTGTGAGCGGCATTCTGCCAGCCTGTTTTTTTCTTTCTGCACCTGCTGCTTTCTTTGCTGCAGCACGGTAGGTGCCTTCTCCATTGACACCTCACCCGCGTTCAGGGATGCCATGCGCAGGGGTATTTCACTTTCAAGTGCACGGGCATTTTCACGGGCAAGTCTCGCGCTCTCTTCCAGTGCCTGTTTTTGTCCCGCTTTCTGTTCCAAACCTGATCTCATCGCGCGAAAATCAGCTATAGATGTAAGGTGGGTGCCATACCTGGCATTAAAATCCTTTTCAATATTTTCCATCGTGGTTAGTGCCGCGGCAGGTGTGAACTCACCCCTAAGAACAAATGAAAACATCAGGGCAAGCAGAAGTGATATAGATGATATACCTAAAAATGGAAAAAGCATCTTCGGGAAAAAATAGAATGACAGGACAGCAGAGAGCATAGTCACCATGCTGATACCAAGGAATACTATCTGCCACCGGTTAAACGACCGCGAAAGGCACTGCTGGTATTCTCTCTCTGCTTCTTCAAGCCATCTTATATCATGTTCCAGGTTGCCGAACTTTTTAAGCCTGCTGCTCATGTCCCCCACCTGGCTTTTCAGTCGTGAATACTCTCGTATTGCGTCCTCAAGGCGGTCGATTTCCTGTTCATTCATGGATGACAGTGATGCCTTCAGCTGGTCAGATTCACTCATCAACAAAAACGCGTGGTGGCGCTTTGCCTGGTCCATTTTTCTCATACGTTCGGAAAGATTTTTAAGCCTGTTGTTCAGCTTTACCATGCGTGTCTGTGAAAGAGTGTTGTGAAATTCACGTGACAGTTCTTCAGCTTTCTTTAACGCATCAGTATTATCGTACATCTTGTAATATTTTCCATTCTTCCGGTCAGGCTTGATGCGGCCGTCTTCAATTTTGGTGTAGTGTATTTCCGGTTCCAGCCGATCAAGAATTGCATCGTACACGTATTGCCTGGATAGAAGGTTCTTGATCGCCCTGCGATCGATGCCCCCATACCCGGGTACTATTTCAAGCTGGGCACCCCGTACGAAAAGCAGGTTAAAGAGGCTTTTGGGTAGAGAGACCCCTCCCTTTTCCAGTATTTCGTCAAGGGTCTTCTTGCGGTTTCCCGGAGTAAAGGTTTCTGGTTTGTTGCCGTCTATGGATACGGTTACCTGGCTGCGCCCTATAAAACTGTCCCCCCGCACACCGGGGTACATGCCGTCCTTCTGATCTTTGAAAAGGGAGGCCAGCATATTCTCAACAAGGGTGGTCTTGCCCCGTTCATTACCCGCGTATACAAGCGTCAGGGGAGAAAGGTCAGCTTCCATGTCCTTCACAGGGCCACAGCCCTGCATTGATATCCTGGTTATGTGCACCGGCATTGTTCTCTCCTCAACTCCCGAATAGTATCCTGTACGCCCTGGCGGTAATCTCCGGACGTAATGCTTCAATGGTTTCAGTATCCCTTCCCGACATGTTCAGGGACTGTATATATTCTGTTACCCTGGCTGCCAGCACAAGGTGTTCTTCGCTGTCCGCCACCCGCAGTTCGTCAATATCTATTTTATCTACCTGTTCGTGGTTAATACCATGAGACTGAAGCACATCTGAAACCTGGCTCTCTATTTTATCGCGGCTGGTGCTGTACCCTCGACATTGAACACGTACAACCAGCTTTTCGAAAAAGTTCTTACCCGAGTATAAGGCCTTTTCCTTTTTAATTGCCCTGGCTATCTGCTGTTCAAGCTGCTGTTGTTCTTCACCATCGGGTATGATTACACAGTTAATACGGGCATATACTGTCGTACCGGTAAGGGGCAGCGGTTCCAGGTGACCGGTCCCGGTGTCCAGCACAAGGATGCGTCGCTGACCGGTCTCATTGATATCCAACGGCCATGGGGACCCGGTGTAGACAACGGTTTCAGATACCGGGCCGGGTAGATGAATATGCCCAAGTATCACTTTTTTTGGCCTGAACAGGTCAATGTCATTCCCGGCCAGGGGAAAATATCCCAGTTCATGGCCTGACGCCTCCCGGTTTATTCGGCCGTAATCTCCATGTGAAACCAGTATCCATCCATCGGGTTCAAGATCTGCCTGCAGGCCCGATTTTTCTATTATTCCACCCATTGTCTCTCCGTCACTGTAAGGGAGAAACAGAAAGCTTCTACCACCAATTTTACTCACCTGTGGTTTTTCAAATACCTTTATATTGGGTGCACTGAAAATACGATTGGCCAGGAAATAATCATGGTTTCCGGGAATGGCCAGCACCTCAACACCAGGATGCTCTTTCAGACATGCATCCAGCAAAATTGGCGCGTCTGATTCGTCATCACACAGGTCGCCTGCCACGATCAGCCTTGTTATACCGCTCTTTTCTATGCTTTGCAATATATGTGTAAAATTTTCAAGCCTTTCAGGTTTCTCGGAATTGATGTGTACATCCGCGGTAATGGCCAGTTTCATTTAAGAACTCCTGCCGTTTTTTATTTATTGATCAAGATTATCAAGCTCTTCCTGGAAATTCCTGGATTCACTATCACGCTTTTCCATCAGCATGTCAAGCTCATCATATAATCCATCAAGTTCTTCCTGGGTGGAGTGATTTTCTTGCGAAAGAGTAGATATTCGGCTGCCATTCTGTTCAGCCGATGCTTCTATCATCTGGTTATTCAATTCTTCCAGTTTTCCTTCAAGTTCCATTATTCTATTCTCGATCTTTTCCATTTTGGATTCGATAGGTTTAAGTGTTTTTGCCCGCCGTGTTATTATATCAGATCGTACTTTTCTCACGTCCTTCCGGTTTATCTTCTGGGATGACTGGTTTTCACTGTCGTTACTGTCTTTTTTTCTTTGATCGGCTTCTTCGTCCCACCCGATTTTATCCAGAAATGATTCATAATCCCCCTCAAAAACAGATACCTTCTCTCCCTGGAAGAGAATAAGCCGCTGGGCAAGGGCGTCGAGAAACATCTCGTTATGGGTAACCATTACCACCGCCCCGTCGAAAGAATCTATTGCGGCAAGCAGGGCGTCGCTTGATTCCATGTCCAGGTGATTTGTAGGTTCATCAAGAAGTAACAGGTTTACCGGGTGGGCGAGTATCTTACCGATCATTACCCTGCTCTTTTCTCCCCCTGAAAGTATTTCTATCTTTTTCAGTGCATCATCATTTTCAAAGAGCATGGCCCCGCAGATATTCCTTGCCAGCTGACGGTCCATATCCCCCCCGGCGGAGAGAATCTCTTCTTCTACTGTTCTCGTGTCCACCAGTTCTTTTATATTGGTTTGTTCAAAATACCCGGTCTCCATTTGCGGATGTGTGACGATACTGCCAGCCTGGGGATGCAGTTTTTCACCAAGAAGCTTCAGCAGTGTGGTTTTTCCCCGCCCATTCGGGCCAACGATGCAGATTCGGTCACGGGCAGTGATACTTATACTGAAATCTTTAATTACGGGTTTGTCCGGCACATATCCGAAGGTAATATTGTTTGCCGTCATTACAAATTTTCCCGAATGAGGTTTTTCCCTGAAGGCGAAATCAAGCGTCTTGATCTTCTCCAGCCTGTCCCTTTTTTCCATTTTTTCAAGTGACTTGATACGGGACTGTACCATGTTGGCAAGACGGGCCTTTGCCCTGAACCTGTTGATAAACTGTTCTACCTCTTTTTTCTTACGTTCATCGTTAACCCGAGTCTTTTCGTATACCTCTTCTTCCAGTGCAAGCTGGGTATATAACTTTTCGGTGTTTCCCTCCACCTTACGCACTTTCTGACGGTGTATACCAATGGTATGGTTAATCACGCTGTCCATGAAACGCCTGTCATGAGTAATCAGCATTAACTCATATGGCCATGTTTTAAGAAAACGAACCAGCCAGCGTATTGATGTAATATCCAGGTAGTTCGTGGGTTCATCAAGTAATAACAAGTTCGGCTCTGATACGATGGCCCTGGCAAGCTGCATCCTTACCTGGAATCCCCCTGAGAATATTTCCGGCTTCTGCCCCATTCCTGTTTCGGTAAAACCAAGTCCTGATAAAATCTTCTCAGCCTTCCAGTGGCTGTGCATTTCATCTTCGGGTAAACCACGCATTACCTCTTCAAGAACCGTTCCATTGGAAAATCCCACGTTCTGCTGCACGTATCCAAGACGATAATATCCCGGCATGGTGATGCTTCCCTCGTCAGGCTGTTCTTCACCAGTCAGAATGCGAAACAACGTGGTTTTACCATGACCATTCCTGCCGGTAAGGCCGACTTTTTCGCCGGGATTTATGGTAAAATTTATATCCTCAAAGAGTGTTCTTGCCCCGTAACCCTTTGACAGGTTTTCAACTTTCAGCATGTACAATTACTCCAGGTCATGTATCAGGTTATATCGTGTATACACGCAGCATGGTAAGCGCGTCTTCGTCTTTCAGTTTTTCCCATTCACTTCCATCTATTTTCCCAACAACCTCAACAGGCCAGGCCGGTTGCTGTCCATAGAATACACACAGGTAAGTACCCTTCAGGCTATAGGCTATGCTGCCGGCTTCCAGTTTGGGAACCAGGTTCCGCCCATGCATAATTATTCCTGTTTCGCCATATAGTTCATTTCCCCACTGCACCAGGTCTATCTCCAAAGGAAGATTCTCATACACAACCTGTGCTGATTCTGTATTGTTAAGTGTGCCTTTTAGCCTGATAGTGCCAAAATCAAGGATTATTTTTTTTGAGTTTTTTATCGTCAAGCACGTATCCTTTGAAAGAAAACTATTTTGTGTAAATCCAGCCGAATATTAATAATTCTTGTATGATTTTTATATTTTCTATATACTGAATGTGGTACTGTGTACGCATAATTATTATTATATCTACAATCCGGGGATTAACATGAAAAAGGTTTTATTACTCATCTCTGCGTGTATACTATTGCTTTCTACTGTCAACAGTAATTCTGCCCGGGGAACCACATCCTTAGCGGTACTGCCATTCAAAATGATCCGTGTTTCCTCGTCATATCGAACCACCTTACTTGAATCGATGACCAGCTTCCTTGGTAAACAGTCTGCTGTGTCCACCACCTCGATCAGTCGTACAAGGGGTGTACGATATCCACTGAGTTCACGCAAAAATATTCCTGCTTCTTATAGAAATACATACAACAAGATCGCCGCCAACCTGGGTGTGACTCACCTGGTTATGGGCAGAATAGTGAAAGTCAATGGTGCTGTTGAAGTAGAAACAAAAATATATTCACGTGGTGACAATGAATTCCTTTACGAAACAGATGAACTCGTACAATCATTCAATGAAATCGATGAAACCGGCCGGATAATGGCAGGAAGAGTAAATCTATACTTATCAGGTAACCTTCCATACGTGTACAACCTGGATACGGCAAGGGGAGAATATTATGACAGGATAATTCTTTCGTGGAATTGTTCTGATAATTGTGACGGTTATCAAGTATATCGTTCCGCATATCAATACGGCCCTTATAAAAAACTGGATGAAATATCCAAAAGTAAATATATTGACCGGGATGCGGAACCGGGTATCCGGTACTGGTATAAAATATATGCAATCAGGGAGGGGATACCCGCCGGTGTAGCCCAAAGATATGGCTATAGCGCCATTAGGCCCCCTGAAGGTGAAGACATGGATGACATTATCGATGCAAAGGACAATGACATTCCTTCTCCTTCATCAACTGCAGAAGCGAGGAAGAGAAAAAAACACCTTAATATACTTGAAGACTACTACATGAACAGCATCAAGCTCAGGTTTATCATCTTTGTTGGTAAGTATTATGTCCGCAACGGCAAAGTTCTGATTTTCAACGATCTATATCCCTATCACCTTGACAGAAAAAACCTCACCATGTACGTAATTGACCGGGATAAATACTATATTAAATTTTACTGCCAGAAATTGATCAAGATACTTCGTGAAGCCGAGGCAGCGGGAATTAAACGTGCGGACCTTTTTGACCGGCTCATTAAGAACGGTATGCTGTTCTGTATACGAACCGGTACCGTCCGAATAAAAACAGAAGATGGAAGAACACGGTACCTGCCATCCTATGAAGCGCTGGGAATGGCTACAGAGTACTTTAAAAATTATAAGGAATGGCCATCACATACAATAATGATGAGCACAAGCAATGAACATCTGAGTAAAGAAATGGAAAAAAGGGCTAATTAATGTAAATTCACTGCTACCTTGGAAAATTCCATTCCATAACTTTTACCGAAACTGTTCATCTTGTCTTGAAGTTTATCTTCGATTTCACCAAGAGAATTGAAGGCTGCGTCTATTGAATAAGCAGCCACGATTTTATTAAGTTCATCTTTTGCCCGCTGCATCACCTCTCCATCGAGGTTCTCGAACTCGAAAAACGGTTTATATGGATCCCACAATTTATAATTCACTGTTGAAGCGGCTTCAACGGTATTACCTTCACTGGTATTCATCTTCTCACCGCTGAAATTCGTGGATTTTTCTTCAACCGGAACAATTCTTGCCTGTGAATACAATGGGCTTATCAGGTGAAAACCGGGCTGTAATGTTTTGTGATAGACCGATTTCTTTTCAACTATACAAATAGAATCTCCAGGAACAATTTTTATCATCCGGAAAAGTAACACTACTACCAGAATACCTGCTATTATATACACCGCTGTCATATCATACCTCCATAAAAATTCCGCGAATATCAATTAAGAGCGGATTCGTTTCCAATATAAATAATTTCGCATAATGATAATGAGTATATAATATTTTTCAAGTAGTTTAAAGAATTATTGTACAAGTACATAAAAAATTATCCACAATACCATAAACACAAGCAGCATAACGATGGCTCCGGGTGGAAAATTCAAAACCATCAGGTTGAATAAGCCATGAACGATCACAGACATCAACCATGCGGCAAATACTACACGGTTAAAGACTAGTTCCCTGCCAAGTGCATACCCCCAGAATGATGCCCATAAGGCGTGTGATGGTACAGTAAAAAGTGATCGTAATATGTACAGTTTCCACACGAAACCAAAGGCAAACACCGGATCACTTTGTCCAAGCATGATCTGTGGTACAAGGTAGGCAGAAAGAACCAGGTATATGTTCTCTGCAGTGGCAAATCCGAGGGCAGTGGCAACCGCGTACCCAACTCCCTTTACCGCAGAAGGTTGTTTCAACATGCGGTTTGCCAGTATATACATTACCAGAAGCTTACAGGATTCTTCTATCAGTGGTGCCATTATTGTCATGATAAACTGCCGGCTGAATGGTAACACATATTCAAGGGCAGCTGCCAGGGGAAGTATTGCCATGCCAGCAAAAAAAAGGTACACGTGTATTTTTACAGAAAGACCTTTACCCCTGATCTGCATCCAGAATATCCACGCCCAGAACAGGCCAGGTGCAAGCGCAAGTACAATAACGGTGAAAATATCAACATTAAGTGATTGCATCATTCAGCATATACCAGAAATAAAAAAGGGCACATCCAGATTATCATCCCGGCCTGTGCCCCCTGTTGAAACCAAAATTTCAATTTTCTCAATCCTGTACGAAAAGAAACAATGATTCAATAAACTCCGGATCTTCACTCTCCATGGTCTGCACTATATGCTTATGGAGTCTTTTCTTGTGTTCTCCGAATATACCTCGTTTTTTCTGAAATGTTTTTGCGAAATCTACTGATTCTTTCATCAGTTCATCGACGTCGGCACATGATTTCATAATTACATGATGTTCTTCAAGCTCCGCTGCTGTTGCCCTTCTACCTGTCAGCTTTAATTCGTTAAAAATATAATATGGCAGGCTTTTCTTCACAAAGGCGATCATGCCCGGTAGAAAAGGTATTCCAAGATCAACTTCGGGGAAGCAGAAAAAGCCCCGATCAGCACGCATAAACCTGAAATCACACGCGCATGAAAGAATAGCACCATTACCGAAAGCGTGACCGCTGATTGCAGCAATAACAGGCACAGGATACAGTAGTAATCTCTTGAACACGTTGTTCATTCCATACATGAAATCCTTGATAGCCTTGTTGTCTTTTTCAGCCATTCGCTGACCCAGCCATTCAACATCAACACCCTGGCTCCAGTTCTTTTCATCGTTTGATGTCAGCACCAGGGCTGTTATTTCACCATCAGCTTCAATTTCGTCAAGGGCTTTCAACATGGCCTGTGCAAACATAACATTATGACGATTTGCTCCACCGGTCATTGAAAGTATGGCTACAGTTTCGTCCTTTTTCCATTCAACTAAACTCATGATTTCCTCCGGATACAGTTAATAAAGGCGTAAATATGTGTTCACTGACCATACATATTTTTGCTGATACTTGTAAACAATTTTTAATAACCACAAATTCGAAAACTACCTGCTTCCATTACATGCGCCAATCCATCATCAATATCAATTCCATCAAGGGCCCATAACATTTGCCCTACATCACTGTCTGTAACCACCTGGCTTTCGGTATCGGTATAATTGCCGTCCCATTCAAGGCACTTCATATGGGATTGAATAACAATGAAAACAGTTTCCGCGTAAGTCATATCGGGGTCCCAGTTCTCTTCAATTTCAAAGTTTAATTCAAGGTTAGTTCCCTCAGGCTCCCATCCATTATTCTCTGCAAGGTACAATATCTCTTTCCAGGCTTCTTCTTCACAGCTGAACGCCAGGTCTTTTTCTATACTTACCAGGTAGTACTTCAACTTACTCCTCTTGTGTACCTATCATGTCAATCAGTGTCTCAATATCTTTTATCCTGTATGGTTTTGGTATTGCACCCGCAAAGCCATATTCCCTGGGATTTACCATTTTTTCATCATCGGTATATCCACTTGTAATACAGGCGATAACATCGGGATCAATTTTTTTCAGCTTTTTCAGACAACTTTGTATATCATCCTGCCCCGGCATTATCATATCCATGATTACCAATGTTTCAATGTTATTTTTCCGATAATCCCTGTATCGTTCTTCCAGGTCTTTGAAACTATCAAAGCATTCAACGTCATGACCCAATTCTGAAAATATTTCTCTTCCTATCTCAAGTACCATCTCGTCATCATCCATAATTAATACCTGCAACTTGTTCACCTCATAACCAGTAGTGTGCGAATGATCATCCTGATCTTTTTGGCAGCCGGGCAGCCAGATAGTAAATGTTGTTCCAGTGTTGATTGAAGATTCTACTCTTATATAACCATTATGCTGCAAGACAATGGAATGAACTGTAGCAAGACCAAGTCCTGAACCATGTTCTTTTGTTGTATAATATGGATCAAATATTCTTGGCAAAACAGCAGCAGGTATCCCTTTTCCGTTATCAATCACCTTGATTAAAATATACCTGCCAGGCTCGACTAATATATCCGGAACATCATGCACATAACTGTTTTCCAGTTCTATGGTAAGTATACCACCTTCGGGCATTGCCTGTACGGCGTTAATTGCCAGGTTTTGAAAGACCTGCCCCATACGTGTAGCATCTATGCTGACCGGCCATATATCATCAGGCATGGAATATTGAACCTTAACACTTGATCCTGTTAATGAAATATCAACACATTCACGTATTATTTCTTTAATATCAGCTTTTCGTCGTACCGGAAGTCCATCCCTTGCAAATGTCAGAAGCCCCCTGGTCAATTCGCGGGCGCGTGTTGATGCCGTTGCTACATCCTCAAGTCTCTCCATGGCCATGGTATTTTCTTTAAGATATTTCTGCAAAACGCTTACATTGCCCATGATAGCGGTCATTATATTATTGAAATCATGGGCAATCCCTCCCGCAAGAAGTTCCAGGGCTTCGAATTTCTGTAACTTGTTCCATTCATTTTCAATTCTTATCTTTTCAGTTACATCTCTGAACACAAGTATAACACCGAATATGGTATTATCCTCATCCTTAATGGGAGCAGCGTTATATGTTATAATTCGTTTTCTGCCGTCCTTGCTGATTAAAACGGTGTGATTTGTAAGTTTAATTATTTCACCGGTATTCAAAACCTTCTCAACCGGGTTTACCGGTTTTTTCCCTGTCCCTTCATCAACTATATTAAAAATATCTTTCAACTTCATATTAGCTGTTTCAGACTGGGTCCATGCTGTTAACTTTTCGGCTGCCTGGTTCATCATAATTATATTTCCCCGAATGTCGGTAGAAATAACAGCATCACCTATACTTTGCAACGTAACACGAAGTCTTTCTTTCTGGGTATTGAGTGCTTCTTCTGCTTTTTTCCTCTGTGTAATATCAAGTACGGATGAGAGTACGTATGATCTTCCATCAAAATGTATCATTTCTGCCGAGAAAAGTCCGGTACCCACTGTTCCGTCCTTTTTTCTGAAATCGCATTCATGCTGTTGAACAACACGTCCCTCTACAAGTTTATGAATCATCTCTTTTCGCTGCACAGGGTTTGCCCAGATCTCAAGCTCCACGGTACTTTTACCGATAACCTCGTCACGGGAATATCCGGTTACCTGGCAGAATGATTCGTTCACCTCTTCGTATTTACCATTATAAAGACTGTTGATGGACATCGCTTCGGGGCTGGCATGAAATGCCCTGGAAAATTTCTCTTCAGAGTATTGTAATTCCTGGTACATGTATGTTTTCTCGGTAACATCCAGGATGTTAGAAAGTACAAACTTGTTTTCATTGATGGTGATTACTTCTGAATATAACTGGCATATTCGTATATCACCCTTCTTTGTATAAAAATGAATTTCATAATCCTGGACAGCGCCATCTACCTCGGCCTTTTTAACAGCCATGGATCTTTCCGAGGCATTTACCCAGAGACCAAGTTCAATTGATGATTTTCCAACCAGTTCCTCTGAAGTATAATCTACTATATTACAGAAACGCTCATTCACCGCCTCGAATTTTCCGTCGTAAAATCCTGACAATGTAATTCCAACCGGCGAAGCATTAAAAAGAATTGAATACTTGATTTGGGATACACGCAAATCCTCTTCCATTTGCTTTCTTTCTGTAATATCAGTAAAAAGGGCAAAGCTTCCTGAAAACTCACCTTCCTCGTTAAAAATCGCACGGGGAGAAACAAGCACATATGACCTGGTATTATCTTTTGTTTTTATAAATGCTTCGTATCGCCCTGAATAACCGCTTTTTCTCTCCATCAGTTGTTCTGAAACATGTTCACTTGATTCAGGCAATATGAAATCAAGGTAAGGCTTTCCCAGTAATTCGTTTTTGTTAAAACCTGATATCCGGCAGAATTGTGAATTAACGTATACTATGTAATGTTTATCATCAAGCCATACCAGGCCCTCGTTCATTGTTTCAACGAGTTGCCTGGCTGCATGTTCCTGAAATATAGAGCTGTCAAGTGTAGTATCTTTCATCAATGGTCCTGGCTTAGATTTTATATAGCCAGATTATGATGAAAACAGAATGATTATCAAGAAGAATATGTGGGTATATAAAAAAACCGTACTATCATGTCCAGTATCGTTTTATATATTTTGAACTACTGTAATCAGCATTTCGCTGACCTGCTTTGCCACAGTCTGTAACTTCTCATTTTCTACCGCCATCATACTGGATGGTGGGTCAATAGCCGCAACCTCAACAGTTCCATTTTCAAGCTCCTGGACTATAACGTTACAGGGCAGCATGGTACCTATCTTGTCTTCTTCCTGTAAGGCTTTGTGTGCCATTTTTGGATTACAGGCACCAAGAATCCTGTAGTTCCTGAAATCAACATCCAGTTTTTTCTTCATTGTTGCCTTGACGTCTATATCCGTAAGAACACCAAATCCTTCTTTCTTTAAAGCAGATATTGTTTTCTCAATGGCCTCGTCGAATGAATATTTCACCTGTTTTGCGTGATAGTAAGCCATACTTCCACCTGTATCTTTTTAAAATAATTTATTCTGTTAACTCTCTTTTCATCCTGTCATATTGCTCTTTATCAATTTCTCCGCTGGCATATCTCTTTTTCAATATATCAAGGGCTGATTCTGCAGGTTGCTGTCCTGCAAGTCCTTTTCCTTTCGAATACTGCCAGAACATATAAATACCAATAGCAACTATTATTATCAACACTATCCACATTATAAAACCTCCATAGCCGTAATTATGAAATGGCCACATACCCCTGTTCCACCAGTCACCATGATGATGATTATGCGCGAACACAGGGACATTTGCCATGAGTATTAGTATTAAATAAAACAACTTCATACAAGTTCTCCTTTACTATATGATGTGAGTACCCCACTTAAAGTGGAGTACTCACATGTATTATTTTATTATGATGATGTATCAGGAGCATCATCAAGTTTCACACCCTCTAGTTTTTCCATGTACTTTCCAGGATTTTCCTTAAACTTTTCGATACAACCCTCACAACAGAAATATATACGTTTTCCTTCATAATCAACATACACATCCTTGTTGACAGGATTACCCATAACGGGACATGTTGTCTGCCCGCTTTCATCACCATAGGTTATCTTCTCTTTTTCTTTTGTTTCGCTGCCATCCTTGCTGCATGAAACAAAAGTAAATGACGCGGCAACTGTTACTGCCATCATTATTATGAGTATTTTTTTCATTCGCACGTCCTCCTTCTAATTTTTAATTAGTGCCTGTTTTTCTCTCATACCACCACTCGTAAATCACAGGTATGAGGATTAATGTTACAATTGTTGAAGTAACAAGACCGCCAACCATGGGGGATGCAATTCTACGCATGGCAGTATTGCCGGGTTCAGTTCCGAAAAATATGGGTGATAATCCCAGCATGGTGGTCATCACTGTCATCATTTTAGGTCGAACACGCATAACTGCCCCATGCATAACGGCATCCCGCAGACTGGAAAACTTTCCAGCCCTGAAGCGTTTAAAGGCCTCATCAAGGTATACCAGCATGATAACACCTGTCTCTGCGGCAAGTCCGATAAGGGCGATAAACCCTACATCTGAAGCAACAGACCTGTTGTAGCCCGAAAGATACATGAACCATAATCCACCAAGAGGCGCGAAGAATATGGCTGTTGACATAACCCAGAGAGGATGGGATGCGTTTTTAAAGTGAATGAATAGAATCACAAAGACGATCAATATAACCAGCGGAATGAGCAGCTTCATTCGATCAGCCGCAATTTTCATCTGCTCGTATTGGCCACTTATCATGTACGAATAACCCGGCGGCCATTCAATTTTTTCTTCAGCTATCAGCCCGTTGATACTCTTTTTCAGTTCTTCGGCCAATCCACCGATGTCACCCGACCTGGTATCCACGTAAAGCCAGGATGTCATACGGGCATTTTCAGTCTTGATTGCACCCGGCCCCTTTTCGATTCGTATATCAGCCACAGATGATACCGGGATCTGTCCTCCCGAAGGAAGGGGGATATAGATATTTTTTAACGCGTTAATGGATTCCCTGTAGGTTCTCTGGTACCTGATATTTACAGTCCACCGGTATACTCCTGATATAATATTGGATACCGGCCTTCCTCCAACCGCTGAAGTTAATACTTTCTGTATGTCCTGTATGTGCAACCCGTATTCACCAGCCTTTTTTCGATCGATATCATAAATAACATAATTGGCACCCTGCACCCTTTCACCTATTACCGAGGTAACTTCCGGAATATTAGCAAGGTGCCCCTCCAGCACACCTGTTAACTGCTGCAGGGTATTAAGATCATCACCCATAATTTTCACACCCAGGGGTGTCTTGATACCTGTAGAAAGCATATCAATGCGGGTTTTAATGGGCATTGTCCACGCGTTCACCAGTCCGGGAAGCTTCACTGTTCTATCGAGTTCATCTATAATTTTATCCATGGTCATACCATCACGCCACTGTGACCTGTCTTTCATCAGGATGGTTGTCTCTATCATGCTCAGAGGTGCAGGATCAGTAGCTGTCTGGGCACGTCCCACCTTGCCGAATACCTTTTTAACTTCTGGTACACTTTTAATGAGCTTGTCAGTTTGAATCAGCAATTCGCGTGCTTTTGATATAGAGATTCCCGGTATGGTGGTAGGCATATACAACAGGTCACCCTCTTCAAGGGGCGGCATAAATTCCGAACCGATGGGTTTTAGAAGGGTATAATTCGTAAAAGGCACCTTAATGCCAAATATGGGTATGAGGCTTAACATAAGTATACCTATCGATGTAATGATTACCCTTTTCTTATGATTCAGACTATAGGTAAGCGCGGGAGAATACCATCGAATAAGAAACCTGCTTACCGGATGTTTATCTTCTGACGCAACACGTCCCCGAACGAAGTACCCGATCAGTACTGGCATTAATATCACCGCAAAAACGGCACTGGCTGTCATGGCAAGAGTTTTTGTAAATGCCAGCGGTACAAACATCCTTCCGGACTGTTCGGGAAGAGCAAACACCGGGAGAAAGCTGACAACAATTATTATCATTGACCAGAACAGTCCGGGGGCAACCTCTACGGTTGCTTCTTTAGCCGCGGTCCAGTACATGTCATCAGTAAGTTCCCTGTTTTCCTTTTCGAGCTCTTCAAGGTGTTTATGGGTGTTTTCCACCATAACAACACTGGCATCAACCATCACCCCTATGGCAATGGCAATACCCCCCATTGACATGATGTTTGCGGCCACACCCAGCGCGTACATTAGAAGAAATGAAGTAAGTACCCCCAGCGGCAGTATAATAAGTGCTACCAGGGATGACCTGAAATGTAAAAGAAAGAATATAATAATAATGGATACAACGATAAGCTCTTCAACAATCTTGGTGGCAAGATTTTTAACCGCTTCGGAAATTAATTCAGACCTGTCATATGTAACTTCAACACTCACACCCTCGGGTAATGACCTTTCCACAGAACTCAATTTATCATAGATTCGGTCAATGGTACGGGGCACGTCCTCACCCTGGCGCATTATTACGATACCGCCCACCACCTCGCCATTCCCATCAAGATCTGCAAGTCCCCTGCGTATATCCGGCCCCTGCGAGATGTGGGCCACGTCATCAAGTTTAAGTACCGCCCCTTCCTGTGAATATCGTATTGGAATACTTTTCAAGTCTTCAATAGACTGCACATATCCTTTTACCAGTACCATGTATTCCGTTTCGGCCTGCTGAAAGAGACGGGCACCCATTTCCATGTTGGATTTTCTGACAGCCTTCTCAATGTCGTCTATTGAAATACCATACTGGTACAGCAGGAAGGGATCCACTTCTATCTGAAATTGCCGTTGAAACCCTCCAATGGAGGCCACCTCGCTGACACCGTTCACCGAAGTTAACTCGTACTTTAAAATAAAATCCTGAAGGTCACGGAGATCTGCAAGGGTTTGTTTTCCGGAACTGTCAACCAGTGCATATTCGAAAATCCATCCCACTGATGTGGCATCAGGCCCCAGCTCCATTGTAACATCTTCAGGAAGGCTTCCCTGCATGGCATTCAGGTATTCAAGTACACGGCTTCTTGCCCAGTACAGGTCTGTACCGTCCTCAAAAAGAATATACACCAGGCTGAAACCAAAAAATGAGTATCCCCTAACCGTCTTTGCGTAAGGAACCGAAAGCATCTTCGTTGTCAATGGATAGGTTACCTGGTCCTCTATTACACGTGGAGGTTGCCCCCTGTAGTTAGTCTGGATAATCACCTGGGTATCCGACAGGTCGGGTATTGCATCCATTTTGATCTGCGTCAGGCTCCATATACCCAGTAAAAGTATTGTAACGGTTAAGATTAAAACCAGCAGCCTGTTGTCAATACACCATTCAATTATCCGTCGCATATTATTACTTGTCCTGTTTTATAATATATCATCAATGCTGATGCCCTGTCATTTGTCCTTTTTCCATTGCTTCCTTGAGAGAGGCTTCAGAATCAAGGAGAAACTGGCCGTTGGCAACCACCATTTCCTTTTCTTTCAAGCCGCTCTTGACGACTGCCCTGCCATCAGAACGGGTTAAGACAACAACCGGCCTTACTTCAAATTTACCTTCCCCGTGTGACACAAACACATAGTTTTTTTCACCTGAATAGATAATGGATTGTTCAGGAATGGTAACGACTTTTTGCGGTATAGTGGACTCAACAGCAACTTTCACATACATTCCGGGTTTTAATATACGGCCCCGGTTGTTCACCACCACCCGCACCTTAATATCCCGGGTTTTCATATCAAGATAGGGATATATGAGATCAATTCTGCCGCTACATGATTTATCCGGGTAGGCCTTGCAGGTTATCTTCACCCGCTGTCCTTTTTTGATATAATCGAGATCTTTCTCAAACACGTGAAAAAATACCCACAATACACTCATGTCGGCTATGCGGAAAAGCTCCTGTCCTTCTTTGATGAATTCACCCTGCACAACATTTTTCTTAACTACCACCCCGGCAATAGGTGAACGATAATAAGTCAGACGCCTGGCTTCACCTGTTTCCTGCATACTTTCAATTTGATCCACCGGAACATCAAGATACAAAAGCTTCTTCCGTGATGCCTTCAGTATTGGATCGTGCAGTACATCAGCAACATCCTTATCCTGTGCCCTGTACATGTTTACCAGTGACTGGTAGGTTGTTATGTATTCTTCCTTTGCTGCAAGTATCTCCTGGCTGTACACACCCATCAGAAGCTGACCTTTCTTGATATACTGTCCTTCCTTGGTAACATAAAGCTTCTCGATCCATCCATTATACTTGGTATTGATTACTACCAGGCGGTTGGGGTCTTCATTGTAGTCAACATGTCCGGAATAATCGGACTCCCTGGTAAATGATTCTTTCTTTGCGGGAACCGTATATACATTTGCCCGCTGTATCAGTTCCGATCCGATTGAAAACTTGAAAGTACCATTCTTTTTATCGCTTTTTTTATCGGTCATTTCCATTTGTTCGTGGCCTTTATGACCTTCATGTGCTCCATCTTTCTTTTCTTTTGATTCATCTTTTTTATCAGTGGGGACAAACGTAAGCTTCATGCCGCATATAGGACAATCTCCGGGTTCCTGCTGTATTACCTGCGGATGCATTGAACATGTATAGTATCCATCATCCTTATCTCCGTTCTTATCATCCGAGCATGAAATAAGGAACAGTGATGTGGCTATAAACACTATTATTATGAGAAAACGCAGTACCGTTGTCGTATCATAATTACTTCGCATGTATGTCCTCCCCTCTTCTTTCGGATAGAGTACTTTTCAAAGGATAATTGTTTCGCAGGTATTCAATTCTCAGTCTGCTGTGTACAAGATCACGATATAATTTTGCTTCAGCAATAGAGGCGTCCAGGTACATCCTGTACGAGTCAAGCACATCCAGGAGAGTTATGGTTCCAGAACTCAACGAACCCACCTGTGCCCTGTATGCAGCCATGTATCCCGGCAGTATTTTTTTTGTATGATTGCTGAAAGCCTGCCGCAGTTTTTTAAAACGGGAAAGCTCTCCATTCCAGTTATTCTGCAATTGAAGCATAACACTATTCAGCTGATCGCGATAAGCTTTTTGTCTCTGCTTTTGTGCATCTATTCTATATGTCTCCTTTAAAGGATAGAACAGGGGGACGGGGATGGAAGCCATCACTGAAACAAAATCCTCACCTTCGTCTTTTCCAGCGATTTCCTGCCTTATCCTGTAATCAAACCCCACGGTGATTCCCGGTGTCAGGTTTGCTTTTTCAAGTGATAGTGCAGCCTTTTGGGCATCATATAGCGCCTTAAGTTTCCTGTATACGGGATGATGGGTATAGTCAAAAGACTCGTTTTCTAAAGATGACGGGGTGCCTGGTATCCAGCCTGCAACCTCTTCTTTTTTTACATCCCACTCCAGGTTATCATAACCGCAAAGTCTTGAAAGATCACTTATGGCAGTTTCAATATCCGCATCGATTTCTATTATACTGTTCTGAATGCGGGCCGTATCTGCATTGAGTTTAAGAAGATGTGAACTGCTCATTTTATTAACCGAGACCAGTGAAGCGGCAAGGTTTTCGATGTTTTTAAGGAGCAGCAGGTTTTCTTCAAGGACCAGTTTCTTTTTTTCAAGAAACATTAGTGAATGATAGGCAGACTGCACCTGCAGTGCCAGCATGTTTCTTGCTTCATGCAATGATTCTCGCGCAGATAAATACTTCGCGTAACTTTTTTGTTTTCTATAATAATCTTCCCATGGTGAGGCAATGAACTGTGACACACCTATGCTGATTCCAGACATAGCATGACTATCAAGTGATGGCCACTCACCTACGGGTACATTGGAATACGCCAGGTTAAAAGAGGGATTATTTTTAAAAATGCTTTCACTTTTATAATCATTTCCGGCAGCAGATGTCTCATATTTTTGTGCATTAAGTGATGGATTTTTTTTGAAAGCAATATCCAGGTAATAATTTACCGGCCTGGCGTTCAGGCTGGGAAGAAATATGAAAATATATACTATAGCTATTATTATCCAGGTTCTTCTCATCGGTCCCCTCAAAATCTTTTTTTATATTATACAGTTAAAGAGGAATACTTACAACCATCATTATCATTATTATCCCATCCTCTTTAGTGAATTCATTTATTCAGGTTTAATTTCATCACTGCTTTTCTTATCACTAATAATTTTACTCATGAATTATAACCTGCATATTGCCAGTCAGTAAAAAATTTGATACACTGACTAGTATATACAATAATTTGAAAATCAGGATAATTGATATGGCAGACATCATACTGGTAATACATTTCTCATACGCATTATTTATAATCGCGGGTTTTGTTTTTATATGGACCGGTTTTCTTGTGGGATTGGAAAGTATACGCAACCCTCTTTTCAGGTACCTGCATCTTTCTGCCATGGGAATTGTTGTTGTTGAAAGTGTTTTCGGCATCGTATGCCCCTTAACCTGGCTTGAAAACATAATTCGCGGCACCTCTGGCCCACTATATGAAGAAGGATTTATACCTTACTGGATACATACACTTCTTTTTTACGATTTACCTCCCCGGGTTTTCTTAATAATATATATCGCATTCTTTATTTTAATGATTGTATCTTTTATAGTGATTCCCCCACGTGGTGTTGGTAAATAACGGGAGGGAATTGTTTACCCTCCCGGCACATCATTATAAAATATCTCACCTGTTTCTCATATGATGCTTTCCTTTCCCGGCCCAGACAGGAATTCCATCATCGTTACGCAAAGTAACTTTCTTCCCATCTTTTGTAACAGTTGAGGCAAAAATTACCGATGTATCATTATACTCAGTTTTTGACCCCTTAACTGTTAACTGGTCTCCTTTTTTGATCGTTATTTCTTCATTCACGAATTCTTTGGGGCCCAGGTGAACTTCAAGTTCTCCATCCTTCGTCTTTAAGTAAAGATGCACACCATGGTAATTACTTCCACAGCATCTCATTGTGGTAGTTTCAACTTTTATTACTTCACCTGATACAGTCACTATAGCATCCGGATCCCAGTGATACCGTCCCTGTGCATGTTTTCCGTGACCCATGTACGCGAAACCACTTGATACAAACAGAAACAGGGCCGACACAATTGCTATTGTGGAAAATGTCTTACTTGACATATAGTCCTCCTTTTAAATCTGTATGTAAAAACTTTCTTAAATACCTCTATAGGGTATATTAAGAATGTACATATCAATACTGAAAGAGTCAAACATTAGTATTACATTAAATAATTAAAATATCTCCTTACATAAAGAAATCCTCCCCGATTTCGGAGAGGATTTCTTTATATACACTATTTACAATAAATTTTACAGTAATTTTACGTCAACATGGTCAGCAATGAGCTTCTCAATCATGCTAACTTTTTCAGCATTATCCTTAGTTAGAAGAGCTTCCATCTTTTCAAGCTGACTGGCAACCTGGTATGTATTACTTGATACCAGGAGCAATGGAATATTCTTTTCTGAAGCCTTCGAAATAATATTTGAAGGAGGAAGAATATTGTTGGTGAGTATAATACCCGCGGTATTGGTTTCAAGACCGGACAGTATCATATCACTTCTATCACCACTGGTTATCAAGAGTTTGCTATCCTTGTTAAACATCGGGTTTCGCAACGCTTCGTTTGATGACATTGCTCCAACAAAAATATTCTTTACCACGCTGTTAAGCCCGGCTTCGCCTGCAATAACTTTTGCAAAAAGCGTTTCTGAAAGATAATCCATTGTGAAATATGATAGTTCAGGGACATAGGGAATAATGCCTATGACATTGACACCCATTTCCTTTATCTTCTCAACGTAGGTGTTTTTAAAATCTTCGATGTCATGCACCTTGTTTATGATAACACCTGCAAAATCAACATTGCTGACATCAACATATTTCTTAAACAAGGTGATATCATCAACGATGTTGTCATCGTTTCCACCCACAACGAGAACAAGTTTTCCATCGAGGTAATGAGCAACTGATATGGCATCCAGGTAAACCGAAACACCATAGGCCAGGTCACGTCCGCCTTCGACGAAAAGCATTTCCTTGTTTTTTCCAACGTTGTTAGCTATTTCGTGAAGTTTTTCCTTCACCCGTTCTTCATCATAAACGTATCGAAGCTTTGCATGTTCAAAACCAATTGTTATATCCTCAGGGCTTTCTTCAAGACCGAAGATATTGGTCAACAAAGCCGCATCGTAATCCCACAATCGTTTCTTACGATATATTAACCTGTCGCCGAAAGGTTTCATATAGGCAACTTTTTTTCCAAGAGCCTTTCCAAGTCCTGTAAAAATCGTTGTTTTTCCGGCGCTTTTTCTGGTACCTGCAATAACTAGCTTATCCATAAATGACACCTCTTACTTACTATTTAGAAATTAATATCCTGAC
>CAZVRB010000047.1:0-28233 GCA_964629365.1 uncultured Leptospiraceae bacterium | reverse complement strand
GTTATCCGTGATGACAAATGAACTATCAGTTATTGTTCCCAGGGCATCTGTATCTGGATCAATTAAGTTCTGATTAACCTTAACATAGGTTCCGTTTAATGAGGTTGAGCGGTACACATAATATCCTTGGATAAGTGGATCTTGTACAGAATGGTTAATATGTATCCAGTCTATAGTTATTGTTCCCATTTGCTCCGTTGATGTTGTAGTTATCGCCGTCATTGGGATCATAGTGATCGTAACATCGTTATCACCAGGTGCTGGATTTATACTTACTTGTCCCCCCCATGATGTTTGTACATTACCTTCAGTAGTTTCAAAAAGCAATTTTAAAGTTGTATCATTTCCTGAAGGAAGCGTAATAGTATATGATGATGATTCAGGTGGAATATTAGTCTCAATGGTACTTGTGTTTATACCTGTGGTGTATAAGGTTAAAGTTCCATCACCTGCACCATGTGCCCCTGACCACCAGGGGACAGGTTGTGCATACACTTTTGTTGAAAATATGTTCAAGAGTTTATCTATAAACGATTTGCTGTTTTCTGTATACGAGTCATTCTGAATATGAATAGTAACCCGCGCCATCCCGTCATGGTCGCACTGCACCAGCACAGATAATAGTGTAACCGTGAACAGCAGGGTAATCACACCAACGACACCACGTTTTTTCATGGCATTTTCCTCCCGGGAATTTGATGAACGATAAGAAAAGGGGAAGCTGGAAATTTTATATATTGGCAATACTTAACAATACCTGTGAAAAACTGCAAGTGAAAAACAGAAAAAAATGGGCAAATGTCCCGGCAGGAAGCTGCCACACTCCCTGCCGTGCCGGGGGCTATTCTAATACTCGTAAACCACCGAAACCACCCGGCTCAGGGCGCTTTCACCCACTTCCGTGTTGATGCTGACCCGGTAATAGTAGGTGCCGTTTTCAATTACCTCGTCATCTATATCGTAGTTCTGGGCGTCCAGCTGCTCATTGGTTCTGAACTTGAATTCACCCTCAGGAGAGCGTGACCTGTACAGGTTGTACCCAAGTATCTGGGTGATCTCAAGCTGCACCAGTTCAGGGTAAACCCTTATAAGCTGGAAGTCAAACATGACGGCATCCCCTATCTGCGGAATGGGTATCATGGGTATGGCAACCTGGCTGTCATCGCCGGGAGACAGCGATGTGGTGACAATTCCACCTCTCTTGGGAAGGTCCCCGTCGTAGGCCCGTACCGAAAATGTACGGTCTGAACCAGCCGGTACTTCAAGGGTATGCGTTCCTGCAGTTGGCGGCAGTTCAACGGTAACTGTGTCCATGGCGGGGCCTGAAACCTCTATGGTTACCCTGTTGAAGGTATCAGTGTAGTAATAGTCACCAGCGAAGGCCCTGCTTGAAAAAATGCCCAGCACCCTGTCCATGAAAGTTGCGTTTTGCTGGTATTGCGCTTCTTCAACAGATTGAAGCTCTATGGTTACCCGTGCCATGTTGTCATGGCTGCACTGCAAAAACCCGAAAGTGCTTCCCGTAATAAATAATGCTGTTATGAGTATTGGTACTATTCTCCGTCTCATATATATCCTCCTGTAATAATTACAGGATTGTATCCTGTACCCCTTTGTTCAGGGGAAAATTATGAGAATATACTAACAATCCAGGAGAGAATCAAGTTTTAATGAAGGGTATTCATTGTACTAAATGCAGCATATGACGTAACGGGGGGTTCTCACGGAGGCACAAAGACACGGGGGAGGATTTATGTATTGGGCCTGTTTTGAGATAAATCCAGTGGTTTCATGTTTATTGCAGTAAGGTGTTAAATGCTAATAACAGTTCTGACATGTAATTATTGATTTCCATGAAAGCAGCCAGCAAAACCATATCCCTCCCCGTGCCTCCGTGTCTCCGTGAGAACCGCCTGTTAAGTCCTAATGATGTCACAAGTTACCATTGATTATCCGGGTAATGCCATTTTTCATAAGTGACTCATTAAAGTTTAATAAGTAACCAAGATTTAAACCTGTAAGTTTAAGATAAGTCAGTAATTGCTTTTTATGAACCTGGCCCAGGTTTTCGACAGATTTCAACTCAATGATAACTTTTTGATTTACAATGAGATCTACGCGGAATCCTTCGTCAAACTTTTCTCCTTCAAACTCGAACGGTATTACTACCTGCCTTTCCACTCTAAGGTCTTGATCTTTCAGGAGTTTAGTAAGTGTTGTTTCGTATACTGATTCCAGTAAACCCGGACCAAGTTGACTGTGCAGGTAAATAGCACGATCAACAATGATGCTGCCAATCTCGTTTTCATTCATGCGTTACTCCTTCAATTATAACTTTTTATAACATATGACGTAACGGGGGGGTCTCACGGAGGCACAAAGACACGGGGAGGAATTATGTATTGGGCCTGTTTTGAGATAAATCCAGTGGTTTCATGTTTATTGCAGTAAGGTGTTAAATACCATTAACAGTAATGACATGAAAAAAATGATTTCCATGAAAGCAACCCAGCAAAACCATATCCTTCCCCGTGCCTCCGTGTCTCCGTGAGAACTATTGTTCAGTCCATGACGGCTATAGCCATCATGATTAAATCCACAGCCCCTCGTATAGTTATACGAACAGAATTACCCGGTGAGAAAAAAAAGTGGGATAAAAAGTAAAAAAAATCACATCTTCCGCATGATCCAGCCCAGTGAAAACCTGTAGTCATACTTCTTCCAGGCAATTGACAGGAGCACTATGGCAGCCAGTATGCACCCGATGAGGGTCAGAGCCCATCCCTGGGAGAAAGACTTGTAAAAGGAAAGCAGTTCGCCTCCCTGGCGAACCAGTATGATGTGCAGCATGAAAAAGCTGAATGCGGTGCGGCCGGTTGGGGCCAGCAGGCGAAGGGGTGCAGGGGAAGCAATCACGTCCGCCCCCCTGTTGTAGAATAAAAAAACAGCAAGCAGCATGAATGAGATACCCGCAAGTATGAGCATGGTAGAGGGCACCGCCGGATATGTATAAGGAAGAAAAACGAACAGGCGGTAGAAAGGGCCGTAGGTGGCGAAGCTGTAGCCGCGAAAATAGAGAAAAGTGAGAAGAAGACCCGCCGCAAAGAGGCCGGCGCCGGCAGCAAGAAGTGAGAGACGGCGCTTTCGGGCGATGGCCCGGCCGGCAACCATACCGGCGCAGAAAAAAGAAAGCCATGGAAATACCGGGAAATGTCCCTCAACCAGGGCAAGGCGAAGAATCCCGCCGGGAAGGGCGGTGTTGTTCATGCGCCCTGCCGAAAGCAAGAGGGGAGTCTGGAGCCACTGCTGCAGGCCGGCGGTTGCCGCAAGTATGGCAAGGGCCAGCACTATCAGCATGGGGCTTGAAAGGCGCAGCAGTAAAACGGAAATGATCAGGCAAAAGCCGATAAGCTGCAGCACGTACCAGCTGCCGGGAGCAAACCACGCGGGCACCAGCAGGTTGAGAAGATACCCGGCCCCCATGATAAAAAGACCCCGCTTTACAAGGTTACGCCGATTCCAGTCATGCCGCAGGGTGAAAAGATGCGCTCCCACGCCGGCAAGCAGGATAAAAAGAGGAGCGGCCAGGAGCCCCAGCTGGTTCATCCCCAGCATAACCGGGTGCTCCCGCATGATGCGGCCGAAGGAGTTCCATGGTTCATCCCACAGCCACACCAGGCAGTGCTGCTGCACCATACACAGCACCGCCAACCCCCGCAGGGCATCAATGGATACATTGCGTTTCATCCTCTATGGTTCATCCTTTTTTACTAAGGTAATAATTTTCATTGGCCCATACGATGTAGGGCATGTTACGGAATTCGTGGGCGGCGTCCACCCCGTAGCCGGCCACCCATACGTCGGGGACGATGAAACCGATGTAGTCCATGTCAAGGTTGTCCCGAAGCTTTCGCACCTCGTCGGTGGGGTGGTCAAGCTCTTTGTATATGAGGCTGCATATTTTTATGGAAGCCACGTTGCGTTCGTTCAGAAGGTAATCTTTCAGCCAGGTGAGGGTGAATCCCTGGTCGGCGATGTCCTCGATGAGGAGGATGTGCCGGCCTTCGATCTGCTTTGGGGCCAGTTCAAGCTGTACCGCCCGGTATTTCTCCCGGGTGTCTTTTATAGTCTGATCGTAGACGCTGGTTTTTATCATGTGTACAGGGGTGTCAATCCTCCGGTGATGGTAAATGTCCCTGCACAGGTCGGCGGCGAACATGAAGGCACCGGTGAGTACCACCAGCATGTCAATCCGTCCCGCGTCACGATAATCACCGGCGATATGCCGTGCCATGGCGTCGATTCGTTTCTGTATACAGGTACGGGTGATAAGCATGGACCGGGTGCGGGGGTCGTCTTTTATAAATTCTAACTCGGCTGATAGATCCTCTTCTGTATCACTGTGGTCACGGATACCGGATACGGGAACGGTAATCACCGGGTCATAAGAAGAAACCACCTGCAGGTCAGGGTAATTCATGGGAAAACACCTCATTAAATAAAGAATGACCTACTTCATGCACCCTCTGGTGTTTTAATGCAAGGTAAATTCTAAAAAAACGAAATGGAATAGTTACCTCTGCGCCTCTGTGGTTCTACTTATTCTCGAATCCAGCCGTGAGTGACGCCTTCGCTGCTACTTTGCCCTCAACCATTGAGAGGAATTTTTTCTCTGAGACCTGTGTTTCTTCTGCCTTGAACGAGGCGGTGAGGGCGTAGACGGTGAATTCGTAGTCGTGCACGCCGGTTCCGGCTGGTGGACGGGGGCCGCCGTAGCCCTGAAAACCGAAGGTGTTATCAAGTTCAAGGGTGTCTCCCGGCATTGCTGTGCCCGATGCCCCCTCTGGGATCTCTTTCACGTCAGGGGGGATGTTTACCGCCATCCAGTGCACCCAGTTGTTTGCCACGGGATGGCGGTCTACGCACACCACTGCCAGTGATTTCGTTTCGGGGGGAGCATCCTCGATACGCAGATGGGGGGACATGTTCTGCCCGCCTGGAATGGCTTTCATGGCATATTTATAATCTATGGTTCCGCCGTCGGAAAACGAGTTGGATAGTAATTTCATGATGCGTACCTCCAGGTTAAACTTTTCATGTGTATACATACAGTATCATACAAAAAGCACCACAGGTCAATGGGGGGTCAATCCGTCGGGGTAAAGAGTTTCTCTTTAAGGGCGGCCTGCGCCTGCGCACGCACAGCATCGGGAACATGTTCGGGTGAAGGGTACCGGGAGATCAATTCACGCAGCATGGTGATATCGTTGATAAGCAGGCTGTAGTAATACCAGTCGCCGGTGAGACGGGCGGCAAAGAGTATCTCTTCATCGGAGAGTATTTCACGGGAAAGACACGAGAAGGTGCCGCAGATGGTGGACATGTGCAGCACCCTGGGGTCAGAGCCCCCTTCACCGTATATAAGGCAGCCCAGTTGTTTCTCGTCGTGATCGACGAAGCCAACGAAGGGGCACCGTATGGCATCTTCAAGATGACAGGGGAGGGAATTATCCATTAGCTGCTGTTGAAGAATATGAAGACTTTCACGGTTGCTGAGCACCTCCAGACCTTCACTGCAGAAATGGCCCACCATGCTCTTACGTTGTGAGAACATGACTTCCATGTCCTCCCGGCCAGAGAGGTAATTATGACTGCCGCAGCACAGCGCGCACGATGCCCCGAAGCCTGGACGGCATATATTTATTTTTCTTTCCATGGATTTACTCTTTGTTTCACCTGTACCCTTAAGTATAGCTGGTTACGGTGAAAAATCCGTCGTCAATAGCATTTTCGTCCCTAACCTGAAAAGAATTAACCGCCCGCTTCGCTCAATGGACGCGGATTAACGCGGATGAACAACGATGATTAGTGAATAGTTAATAGTTAATAGTGGAAACCATGTAACGTAATACTATTCATCGATACACAATGGAATCCCCCCAACCCCCCTTCACTGAAGGGGGGCTAAGGTGAGAGTTCGACTCCTGGGAAGCCCCCTTCAGTGAAGGGGGCGGCGCGGCGCGCCGGGGATTTCTCCTTGTGAAATTTGATCCATGAAAATTACTTGTGCCCCATGCATTGGGGGTGATATGTTATAGTGATACAAGCAGGGGCATATAAAATACAAGAATGAAAACCGGACATATACATACCAGCAATGGCGATGTTTTCTACAGAAAGGTTGCAGGCAACGGCAACGGGGCGTGTACTTTTCTCTTCATTCACGGGGCGGGGGGTGACTCCCGGCTGTATCACCGGCAGCTTGATTTTCTGAAGAGCCGCCACCATGCAGTGGCAGTTGACCTGCCGGGGCATGGACGCTCTCCACTTGAAGGGGCCCCGTCACTTGAGTTGTACCGGGACACCCTGCTCGAGGTCATGGATGAGCTTGACATCCGCCGATGTATCCCCGTGGGCCATTCCATGGGCGGGGGTATCGCCTTTGAGTTGTATAAAAGCATTCCCGAACGTATGGCGGGCATGGTGTTTGTGGCAACCGGTGCCGTCCTGCCCGTGTCCCCCCTCGTCTTTGATCTTCTTGAAAAGGATTATGACAGCCTGTGTGAACTGGCGGTCAAACTGAGCTACGGCAGGGGGGTGGACGAAAAGACCAGGGAGATGGCATTGCAGCAGATGCATGAGACTGGAAAAGAAGTGGTAGCGGAAGACTTCAGGATATGCGACAGGTTCGATTACACCGCTGACTGCCCCGACGTGAAAGTACCCGTACTCATCATTGCCAACTCAGAAGACAAGATGGTGCCCCTTGAGGTGTCAGAAACCCTGAAGAAATGTCCCATGTCAAGAATGGAAGTAATAGATGCCCGGGGACACATGCCCCACCTCGAATCACACGAAGAGGTAAACCCCCTGCTGACAGATTTTTATGAATCCCTGGAAGGCTGCTGATCAATGCAAAAACCCCTGCAGTCCGGCCATACGGTGAAAAACTTTGACATTATCCAAAAAAATTATGATTTTTATAGCAGTAATAGTATATAATATACATGCATGACATTTTAAAAATTTACCACAGAGGCACGGATATACAGAGAAAAGAAAGGGTATTGTTTTTTACCTGGTATTCCATTAAGAATGATGGGTAAGGGCAAAGAAACTTCTTATCTCTGTACCTCTGCGACTCTGTGGTTCTATTTAGAAAACAATAATTTTAAGGAGGAACATATACTATGAGTGTAAAGATTGCCATCAATGGATTCGGAAGAATCGGACGAAATGTTTTACGGGCAATTATCCAGGACCAGAAAAGCTATGGTGATATCGAGGTGGTAAGTATAAACGACCTTACCGATGCCGCTACACTGGCGCATCTGCTGAAGTACGACTCGGTTTTCGGCAGGTTTCAGGGAGAAGTATCCCATACCGAAAAAGCTATTATCGTAAATGGTAAAGAGATCAAGGTGCATTCTGAAAAGGATCCGGCGCAGCTTCCCTGGAAGGCTGAAGGTGTGCAGGTAGTAATCGAGGCAACAGGGGCCTTCCGTGACAAGGAAAAGGCCATGAAGCACATTGAGGCTGGAGCACAGAAAGTTGTTATTTCAGCCCCTGCCAAGGGTGAAGACATAACCATAGTGCTTGGTGTGAACGAAGAGAAGTATAACAACGCCGAGCATCACATTATTTCAAACGCCTCATGTACAACTAACTGCCTGGCGCCGGTTATGAAGGTGTTGAACGATTCTTTTGGTGTTGAACATGGTCTTATGACTACAATTCACTCTTACACCAATGACCAGAGAATACTTGACCTTCCACATTCAGACCTGAGAAGGGCCCGTGCCGCCGCGGTATCCATGATACCAACCACTACCGGGGCAGCAAAGGCGGTGGCGCTTGTTATCCCTGAGTTAAAGGGAAAACTTGACGGCGGGGCGGTTCGTGTGCCCACACCCAACGTGTCACTTGTTGATGTTGTATGCGTTCTGAAGAAGAAAGTTTCAAAAGACGAAGTTGTGGATGCCCTGCGTAAGGCTGCCGACGGCAAGTTGAAGGGGATCCTTGCCATGTCTGATGAACCCCTTGTATCGGTTGATTTCGTTGGTAATAACAACTCGTCAATCGTTGATGTTGATTCTACAACGGTTATCGGCGACAACATGGTGAAAGTATTAAGCTGGTATGATAACGAGTGGGGATACTCGGTACGCTGTGTTGACCTGGTGAAATATATCACGAAGTAAATCCAGCATTGTTGACAGGCTACAGAAGGCGGCGAGCAGCATCGCCGCCTTCATTATTCATTCAAATATACAAGGAGGCAACCGGCTGATGGCACGAAAACAGATATTCGCCGGAAACTGGAAGATGCACAATACACTTGCAGAATCCAGGGACCTGGCAGAGGGCGTTATAAAAGGAATTGGTGATCTGAAAGGACGGGAGGTGGTGTTTTTCCCTTCCACCCTGCATGTACCTGAAATTATTAATATTGCAAAGAGCAGCCCCGTAAAGGTGGGTGTTCAGAACATGTATTACGAAGAACAGGGGGCCTTTACCGGGGAGAATTCCCCTGTTATGGTAAAGGACATCGGGTGTGATTATATCCTTATCGGTCATTCCGAGAGAAGACATGTATTTGGTGAGACAGACGAGATGGTGAACAGCAAGGTTAAGGCAGCCTATGCCCATGGCCTGGTTCCCATGATATGCGTGGGTGAGCTTCTTGAAGAACGGGAAGCTGATAAGTCAGAACAGGTGGTTGATTCCCAGCTGAGGGGAGCGTTCAAAGATATTTCCGAAGAGCAGGCCAAAAAAGCGGTGGTGGCCTATGAGCCGGTATGGGCAATCGGCACGGGCAAGGTTGCCACACCCGAAATCGCCGAGTCAATGCATCAGCATGTGAGAAAGGTACTGGCAGAGATCTACAGTGAAGGTACCGCCGACAGCATCCCGGTGCTTTACGGGGGCTCGGTAAAGCCGGATAATGTTGAAGGATTATACGCGAAAGAGAACATTGACGGTGCCCTGGTGGGTGGTGCAAGCCTCAAGGTGCAATCTTTTCTTGACATTATCTCAGTAGGTTAGTAGTAGTGACTCAGGTAATATTGTAATTAATTGTATTGAAAATAGAGGGTATATGCTATGAGCATATTGATGTCAGTGGGAACAGTCTTATTCGGAATAATCTGCGTGTTGCTGGTTATAGTCATACTTCTGCAGTCTGATAAGAGTGCGGGAATGGGTGTACTTGGCGGCGCGTCAAGTGGTTCGGCCTTCGGGTCTTCAACCGCCGATGTTATCACCAAAATAACATCCGTGATGGTTGCCATATTTATGATTGGTTCACTTGGTCTTGCCATTCTTGAATCAAAGCGAGTGGGAGATATCGAGAAAGAACTTCTCTCCCCCGAATCAAAGGCAACGGGTATACTGGAGCAGCAGAAAGAACAGCCTGCCGAAAAAGATACCAATTCCACAGGAAAATAATAACATAACCATACGAGGCGCATATGGCCAGGATTGTATACGTTGATCAGGATGAATGTACCGGGTGTGAGTTATGTGTTGATGTGCTGCCCGGGGTATTCGAGATGACCCCGGACGGAGTTAGCAGGGTACATGATGCTGAAGGTGCCGGCGAAGACCAGGTACAGGAAGTTATCGACAGCTGCCCGGCAGAGTGTATTCACTGGAAATAGGAGATATAAGAATGTCTATGAAAGATTGTCTTTTCACATCTGAGTCCGTTTCAGAGGGACATCCTGACAAGGTATCTGACCAGATATCTGATGCTGTTCTGGACGCCCATCTGAAGGGGGATCCTTCGTCCCGGGTGGCATGTGAAACCCTGGTTACCACCAACAGAACCATCATATCCGGGGAGATCACCTCGTCACAGGATGTAAATTACGAGAGAATAGCACGGGATGTAATAGCCGGGATCGGCTATACGTCAAATGATATAGGGTTTGATGCCGAGGGCTGTGAGATGGAAGTGTACGTACACGCCCAGTCGGCTGATATATCACAGGGTGTAACCGAGGGTGCCGGCCTTCACAAGGACCAGGGGGCGGGCGACCAGGGTATGATGTTCGGGTACGCGGTCAATGAAACCGCAGAACTGATGCCCATGCCCATCCTGTACGCCCATAAGCTTGTCAAGAGACTTGCCGAAGCAAGAAAAGACGGTTCCATTCCCTTCGTCAGACCTGATTCCAAGTCACAGGTAACCGTGCAGTATGAAAACGGCAAGCCCAGGCGAATTGACGGCATAGTGATTTCAACGCAGCATTCAGATGAGGTAACCCTTGAGCAGATCCGTGAGGCGGTTACCGAGATCGTTATAAATGACGTGATACCTTCGGCCATGCGGGACAACAATACGAAGATATTCGTGAATCCCACTGGACGTTTCGTTATCGGCGGACCAAACGGCGATACAGGGCTCACGGGACGAAAAATAATCGTGGATACCTACGGTGGAATGGGCAGGCATGGCGGGGGTGCTTTTTCAGGTAAAGACCCATCCAAGGTGGACAGGTCTGCCGCGTACATGGGAAGATATATCGCGAAAAACATAGTTGCTGCCGGACTTGCCGGGAGATGTGAAGTACAGGTTGCCTACGCCATTGGTGTGGCTGAACCGGTTTCGGTGATGGTTGAAACATTCGGAACCGGTGCAATATCCGATGATGATATAGCCATGAAGGTACGTGATGTATTCGATCTCAGGCCCAAGGCGCTGATTGATGAACTTGACCTTCTTCGGCCAATTTACCAGAAAACAGCAGCCTATGGTCATTTTGGAAGAAACGAGCCGGAATTCACATGGGAAAAAATCAACATGGTTGACGCGTTGAAATAAGGGTTAATGAAAGATACGGTATCATTCCGATAATAAATATATACAGCAATCATCGTTACAGGTGTGATAGCGATGGATCGGGGGTTTGTGATGCCGGATTATACAATAAGAAAATACAGGTACAGGTGCAGTTGCGGGTACGAGTTGAAAGTTATAATCGACTATGGTGTACCCCAGCAGGCGGTTTCATGCAGAAAATGTTCAAAATCCATACAAAGAGATATTGAATAGCCTGGCCGGTTAAAATCTATTGACATGAATAAGAGGGTGCTGCAGTATTTGAGCACCTTTTTTTATTGTACCTGCAATCACAATTCAGGGTACGCATATTTTGTTTCACCGGGGATATCCATCAATGAAATTTCTGCAGTTAACGTGTGCATGCTGTGTAATTATAGTTCTACTTCTTGCTCTGCCAGTGTACCCGCAGACGGGTACAGGTGACCAGGTGCCGCCGGATGGTATCCAGTCGGCATCGGCTGACGATAAGGAGAAGCCTGCCACAAGGAGCATCAATGTTGATATACAGGCTGTATACGGACAGTATAACAACATGCTCTCAACAGTAAATTTCTCACAGGAACAAAGTGATTTTGTGTACCTGTTGCGGTCATACCTTAAGAAATCCAACGATTACGGCTATAAAAATGAAGTGTTCGATAATACCAGCTATTATGAGAACAGGATAGGGTTTACCGGCAACGTGAGTCTTACCGAAAAATGGGAAACCCTGTTCGAAATAGATGTGCATAATGATTCATACGGTATGGGGGACAACCCCGTGTACACCAGGGAGGAAAAAGACAACGTTGGGCTTGAGTTGAAGAATATTGTCAAGCACACCCCTTCCTACGAGATGAGCTATACCCTGGGGGGCGCCCAGTATTATCACCGGTTAAACGGTCAGCTTACAGAAGACAGTACAGACAGCAGGCTCTACCAGGCACATGGTGCCCTCGGTGGAGAATATATATGGTCGTCATCAAGCCGTCTTCGCTATTCGTCAACAGTATATTATTATGATTACAGTAAGACCGATGGTGAACTGGACAGCGCTGATAACGATTATTACGTGGACAATGAGCTGGTGGATGATTTCAATCTTACCAGTAATTTTGGTGTAACAATTGGCGCCATGGTTGATTCTAACAGGGATGATGTGTTTATTCCAAACGGTCAGTTCGGTGTTTCGTACAAGGGATTCTCAAACGCCACCATCGCGGCAAAATACAAGTACGATATGGAGCCTTTCAGGCCGGAAGAGTTTTACCTGCAGCAGAAATATATTCAGCCTGTTTTTGACCTGCCCCCGGGCAGGGTGCATCATGGTCATTTGCGAATCGATTACAGGATGAACAGCACAGTAAACGTGAAGATGATGGGAACCGTGGAGCATAATAAGCATTTTTACAATTATTTTCAACAACAGCCCGGCGACGTACTTGTGGCGTATTGTGAGGAAACAATGAGTGCCGGGGGTGAATTTACAGCGGTGCTGCACCTGGTAAAAAACATACTGGATGTTGAGATGGGATATACCTACATGTATTATGATGCTGAAAACAACATTACCTATCGCCCCAGGCAGCAGTATAACGGCACCATAAGGTTCAACGGAACAAACTGGAAGATGTCATGGGATAACCGGGTTCTTGACGAGATGTATACCGACCCGGAAACCGATGACACCATTGACAGCAGCGTGGTGGGTGACCTTGATTTTCAGCTGAAAATGCTTGAAGGTTTTTTTGCCAACTTCAGGGTTGAGAACATGTATAACAACAAGTACTACCTGCGGGAGAATTATCCCGAACCGGGGATAACCCTGCTGGGTGGTGTGAGAATACTATTATAAACCTGGATGTATACTTATGCAAAGTAGTACGATAATCGGAATATTCGACGCCATCCCTCTCTGGGTAATGCTCATACCCATAATAATCTGTTCCATTTTGTCACTTGCGGTCATTATCGAACGAATAGTTTTTTTCTCCAGGATAAAACATGACTATACCCAGATGGTTGAGTCCGTCCGTGCCTATTGCTCGGGGGGAAAGACTGATGATGCCATGCGGGTGTGTGAAAATTACACGGGCCCCGTCGTGGAAGTGTTAAAGAAAGTGTTAATGGGTACTCCCGGAGGGGAGAGCAGGCAGCGGCTGATCTCAGATTACGCTGACAGGGCCATACGGGGCATCGAAAAAAATATCGGGGTAATCGCAACCGTTGCAACCATCGCCCCCATGTTCGGTTTACTGGGAACCGTTACCGGCATGATGAAATCATTCAGCGGATTATCAAGGGTGGGGCCAATGGCACACGACCTGCTTGCCTATGGTATCGCCGAAGCCCTTATCACCACGGCATTCGGTCTCCTGGTGGCCATCCCTTCATGGATATTCTATAATTACCTGGTAAGCCGGGCGGAATACTATGTGCGGGAAGTAGAGTATGTTGCCAACAGCGCCATGCTGCTTCCCGGTGGTATTGATGAGTAAGGGGATATTTTCATGAGCGGTTTTTTCAGGTTTAAAACCAAGCATCAGCGAAAAGCGCAGATTGATATTACCTCCCTCATCGACCTGGTGTTTCTGCTGGTGGCATTCTTCATGGTGACCTCCAGCATGGGGGCCCTTTCGTCAATTACCGTTCACCTGCCAAAGGCAGTGCAGTCGGCACCGGCAAGAAGCGGGGAAATGGTTGTATCGGTAAACGAGAAGAATGAAATATATATCAACGACGTGAAGTATGATGTGGGAGTACTGCAGGAAGAATTCAAAAAACGAAAAGAAACCCTTGGTGACAACGCGGTTATTATAAGGGGGGACAGAAAAGCGGATTATGAAAAGATCGTAAAAGTGATGGACCTGCTGAACCGGGCTGGTATCCCGAAATTCACTCTTTCGACGGTCAAATCAAGATAGGCATGTAACGGCATTATTCCTTGACAGCATGTTGCCTGGGCTGTAACAAGGCTTGCGAGTAAAGCATTACACAGGCAATATCAAGGATGCTGTATACCGGCTTTTACCGGAAATGCACGGATAATATAAAGGAATATGTGACTCATGAGGAATTTTATTATATACCTGCTGTCTTTTACCATGTTGTTCGCCTTTACGGGAGGATTCACCCAGCCTTCCGAGTACGAGGGGAAGACAGTACGCAAGATCGAATTTAAAGGCACAACCAACGTGGACGAGGACGACCTTGCTGATATTATTATCACCGAAGTTGGATACCCCCTCAAGTCTGTAGAGATCCGTGAGGACATCAAGAAGGTGTTCAAGTACGGTGAGTTTGAAAATGTCATCGTAGAAGTGGAAGAATACCAGGACGGGGTACGGGTCAGGTTCGTCTGTGATGAAAGGCCCGTGGTTGAGGAGATCGAGATGCGGGGTGTGAGCGAGTTAAGCGACATGACCCTGAAAGAAGAACTTCCAATCAAGGAAGGGCAGGTACTCAGAAAGGACATGCTGGAACAGTCGGTACAGATCATCAAGAACAAGTACCTTGAAGAGGGTATGTTCAACGCCGTTGTGTCCTACCGGGTGAAAGAGAATAAAGACGAGGACAATGCCGTCAACGTCTACTTCGTGGTGGACGAAGGCGAAGAGATAAAGGTACACAGGATATCCATACTGGGAACAAACGTGGTGCCGATGTCCAGGTTGAAGGGGGTGATGGAAACATCCGAAGAAGGCTTCTTTAAGGATGGCACCTTCAATCGAACCACCTATGAGCAGGACAAGGCAAAGATTCTCGGGTATTACCGTGAACTTGGCTACCTCGACGCGCAGATAATAGAAGATACCGTTGAGTACCAGTGGAAAAATCCCAACAGGGAAGAGATCCGAACCATTCATATTACTATCAAGATAAGCGAAGGTGAAAAGTACTATTTCAATGGGTATACCATAAAGGGAAACGAGGTATTTGAAACCGAAGTGTTCATGAGCCAGTTTGAACAGAAGGAAATCGGTGCCACCTTCAACGATACAGCCTTCCAGAAAGACCGTCAGATGATCAGTTTCACCTACGCATCAAAAGGCTATATATTTGCCCGCATAATCCCTGAGCGAGATCTTACCCAGAAAGAAGTGGAGGTGGACGGGAAAACTGAGAAGCGAAACTACCTGAAAATACATTTCACCATACGTGAAGGCTCCCAGGCATATATAGAGAACATCATCATCAAGGGTAACCAGAAAACCAAGGACAAGGTTATACGACGTGAACTTGTAGTAGAAGAAGGACAGTTATTTGACTCCCGTAAGATGCAGTTGTCCAGGGAGAGGGTGTACAACCTGGGTTTTTTCAAAGAAGTCAATTTTGACGTGCGGCCGGGAACGAAAGAAGGGCTGATGAACCTTATCGTGGATGTGGAAGAACAGCCCACGGGCACTATCTCGCTGGGAGGTGGATACGGCACCATGACGGGTTTTTCCATATTTGCCGATGTTGCCGAAAACAATCTCATGGGTAACGGCCAGCGTGTGTCACTGAGATTCGAGTATGGTCCCATGCGAAGTTCTGTCACGCTGGGGTTTAACGAACGATGGCTCTTTGATAAGCCCATAGGGTTCAACGCCTCGATATTTTACATGATAAGTACTCTTGAACAGAGTTCCATCTTTACCGAAAACAATGAAACCGCTGAACACAATAAGCGCTCATACGGGTATTCGCTGGGCCTCAGCTACCGTTTCTGGTATCATTACGGTATTGGAACAGTATGGAATCACTCATTCAAGAAAATACTGAATGCCAGTGGAAACAGCACCGACACCGTCTTTATCGAGCAGTCACTTGGCACACAGGAAAAGAGAAAGCTTACCCTGTATGCTTATCGTGACTCCAAGGATAATTACATGAACCCCACCAGCGGATGGCGGGCGGAGTTCTCCACCACCTTTACCGGTGGAAATATACTTCGTGGTGATGATCATTTTATCAAGTATTCGCCTGAGCTGTATTATTATTACTCACCTTTTAACCTGCCGTTCCTGAAAACGCACCCCTGCGTGATCGAGTTGCGTGGAAACGCCAACTTCCTCTCGCCACCATTGTTCAGAAACCAGGTGCAGGGTTTTCAGGACAGGGAAAAGAACCCCTGGCTGGAAAGTGAAGACAGGCTGTATATCGGCGGTCCGGAAACGTTGCGGGGATGGCAGTATCTTGATTTTGCGCTTCCCCCTTCATGGAGATATGGACTGTTTCACCGGATATTGTACGGTGCCGAATTCAGAATACCCATACATCCGCAGCTTTTATGGTTCGTGGTCTTTTTTGACGCCGGATCAATGTGGACAGATAGTTTCTGGGAAGAGACCCTGGAAGAAGATACAATGGAACGTATAAACGAGGACAAGGCCACGGGCCAGTTATACGAGATCAGTGAAATTGATGAGATAGACCTGATGTCCTATTTCAAGTATTCATACGGTTTTGGTTTCAAGATACAGATCCCAATGATGCCCCTGCGGTTCTGGTTCGGTAAGAAACTTGAATGGGTGGGCAGTGAAAAGGGATATTTTGAAGAGATAAGCGGTTATGAATTCCAGTTTGGTATTGGTGATATGAGATTCTGACAATGCGACCCCTTGTTAACATACTCCTGGTATTTGTGGTTGCAGGGTGCTCCTACCAGAAAAAAATGCTGGAGAACCAGGGAGAAGAGATACCGGTGGTGCGGTACGTGCAGCTGGAAGTATTGTACGAATACCTCGTCTCACATGATGGCGGGGCATCCACGGTTAGAAACAGGTTGAAAAAGCTGTATGGTGAGCTGAAAGTTCTCGAGAATCAAATAATACAGCAGGCTGATCCGGTAAAACGAAAGGAATTATATACAAATCTGGAAAAATTGAGGAACGAACTTTCAGTCCTGAGAAAAAAAGAAAAATCATACAAGAAAAAATTTTTAACGAAAATTGAAGATTCCGCAAGGCATGTGGCAAAAAAGCACGGTTATCACCTTGTGCTCAACGGGGGCGATACAGTGCTGTATTCAAGTAAAGAATATGATATAACCCGTGAAGTGCTGCGTGAGATCGTATCAAGGAAAATACGAAGCGCACCGGTGAACAGGTAGGGATATACTGATGATGAAAAAAGCATTGTACGCATTGGTGGTGGTCACATTCGCAACCGCATCTCTTTCATGTAAAGAAAACAGTATAAAAGAAGACCTGAAGCATGTGTTTAATGAAAAGAGCGGAAGGTATGCGGTATATGTAGATAAAAAAGAGTTTACCCTGAATGTATATAACAGGGACGGCGAGATAATGGACAGTTTCAAGATAGGGTATGGCCTTAATCCTGACCGGAAACCCAAACTACATGCCGGGGATGAAAGAACGCCGGAAGGGGTGTATTACGTGACAGAAATACTCAGTATGGACGCGCCGAAAAATACCCCCTCCTACCGAAGATTAAAGGCAATGAACAGTGTGTTTTTCAGGGCAAAAGACGGGCATTACAGGTATGGTAATCCCGGGGCCGATCTTGGTGATAACGCCTATGGGCCCAGGTTTTTTCGCATATCATATCCCAATAAAAAAGATATCATACGATACAATGAAGCGAAGACATCAAACCGGCTGCCCGTTGTAAACGGAAAAGTACCATCAATAGGTTCCGGTATAGCCATTCACGGCAATTGTGACCCGCAATCCATAGGGCATCTGTCTTCCAGCGGTTGTATCCGCATGTATAACAAGGATATTGTTGAGCTGGAGAAATACATACAGATCGGCACTCCCGTGGTTATCGTTCCATAATTGGGCAGTATATTTGTGTTGACATTATATCTTCATTACTTTAGATGTGCAGCAGTGATTAAGTGATTTATTCAGGAGGTGCAGTTTGTTTGCACAATTAATAACAGAAGCGTATGCCCAGGCGGGCGGTTCGGGACCATCTTCAGGAAGCGGCTGGATGAGCCTGTTCCCCCTGTTGCTGATGGTGCTGATATTTTATTTCTTATTGATCCGGCCTTCTCAAAAGAAAGAGAAAGACAGGAAGAAAATGATTGAGGCATTACAGAAAGGTGACAAGGTTATTACGGCCGGGGGAATATACGGTGTAATATCCAACATTAAACCCGAAGAGAATATTGTAGTTTTGAAAATTGCAGATAGTACCAAGGTTGAGTTTTCCAAAACCGCTATCCAGTCAAAGGTTTCCTGAAGTACTTTAATAATTGCCGTGTATGAAAAATAAAAAATTACATAGTGCATGGTGTATCGTATTCCTGGCAGCCATGCTTTTGGCTGTCCCTTGCTGGTCTCAGCAGGATACGGTAACACCTCCGGAAGAACCAGCTTCACCCGCGGTTGAAGAAGTGAAAGACGTGGATGTAGATAAACCTGAAGCTGAAACGACCGTAAAGCCGGACAGGGATGTCAACGCTGCAGAAAGCAGGGAAAAAACTGTAAAAGAATCAACTTCAGTGAAGAAAGATACACCCGGCACTCCGAAGAAAGCACCCGGTGATGAAGCCAGCCAGGTAAAAGAGGTGAAAAAAAAGGCTGAAGAGCCGGTGTCATCATCTCCTTCAAGAAAGGATGACGCGGTCGTAGACGAAGGAAGACTACTGTCTATTACAGATGGACCATTTAAATATAGAAGAATATCCGGCATACAGCTTGATGAGGCGAAGGCTGAATCTGAACAGTTAATGGCGGATACGGATAGTGAACCGGAAGTAAAGAAAGAGGATAACCAGGCCCGCGGTCTTTTCGGAATGGATAAAGAGACGACTGATATAGTTGCCTGGCTGATTCTGGGACTCATAATACTGCTTGTATTTATATTATATCGTGTACGTGCCAGGGAGCGTCCAGGCAGGGTGCTCCGCAGGTTCCCCAGAGTTTAACAATATCGACAGGAAGAGGTATCATGAGTAGAGGACTGATTTACAGGGTCATATTTATATTAGTTCTGATAACTTTTGCCGTGATTCTCATCTTACCCACGGTGGGTGAGAAAACGATGAAAATCGAACTGAGTGAGAATGTTACCCAGCAACAGTTACAGAGAATAAGTGAGCGTTTTTCATCTGATGATTTTCAGGTTGAACAAAAAGATAATGCCATTTTAGTATCAGGGATCAACCTGAGTGACGCGGTAATGAATGAAGTTAGAATTTTTCCCGGTGTGATCGATGCCAAACTATTGCCTCACTGGGCTGAAAGTGCCGTGCTTGCGAAGAAAATAAATCTTGGTCTAGACCTGCAGGGTGGTATGCACCTTGTGCTCCAGGCAGATTTTAAACAGATGGAAAAGAAACTGGGGAAAACCCTTAGCGAAAAAGAAAAAACTGAACTTTCCCGACAGGCCCTTGAGCTTCTCAGAAACAGGGTTGATAAATTTGGTGTATCGGAGCCTTCTATCCGACCCCGTGGAAATGATGCCATAGAGATACAGCTTCCAGGTGTAAAGAATCCTAAAAGTGTGAAAAAAGCAATTGGAACCACGGGACGGGTTGAGTATCGTCTCGGTAATGACAAATATACACAGGAAGCAAACCAGTGGGTTAAAGAGAACCTTGAAGGCGGGATGCTTCCTGATGACCCGGCTGAATTAAGACGGCTTGAAGAGAAAATAGCGGATGGAATTGGACTCCCTGACAACATGATCATTTTATTTTATTATGAAAGGGATGATCAGTCTAACAAGTTGTATCCTTCGTACCCAATCGTGCTTCAGAAAGATATAGCCCTCGCGGGGGATGATATAAACAAGGCGTGGGTAGCTCCCGATGAGTACCAGCAGCTGGCGGTGCATTTTACACTGACCCCGGATGGAGCTGCCAAATTTGCCGAGGTTACAAGCGAAAAGAACCATGGCAAAAAGATGGCAATTGTTATTGATGAGAAAGTGCGAAGCGCCCCGGTTATACGGGTGCAGATCAGCACCGGCCAGGCCATAATCCAGGGGGATTTTACCCGTGAAGAAGTTCACGCGCTGGCAAGGATAATCAAGGAAGGTGCCCTCCCGGTTGATCTCTCCATCATCGAAGAGCGAACGGTTGGCCCATCCCTGGGACAGGATTCCATCGAGTCGGGGGTAAAGGCCATAATGGTGGGTCTTCTCGGTGTTATGTTCTTTATGATGTTGTATTATAAATTTTCAGGGCTTATCTCTGATATAGGACTAATCATCAATATAATACTCATGATGGCGTTGTTGTCGTGGCTGGGTTTTACCCTGACATTGCCTGGTTTTGCCGGGTTTATTCTTACCGTGGGTATGGCTGTTGATGCAAATGTTATCATCTACGAAAGGATTAAAGAAGAACTTAAATCAGGCAAATCTGCCCGTATGGCGGTCGCAAATGGTTTTGACAGGGCCTTCTGGACAATATTTGACGCGAACCTGACAACTCTCATTGCGGCTTTTGTATTGTCACAGTTTGGCACAGGCCCCATAAAGGGATTCGCGGTCACATTGTTTATTGGGGTATTATGCAGCATGTTTGTTGCCCTGTATATAACCAAGACAATATTTGAAATTATAACATCCAGCAGGAAAATTAAAAAATTGAGTATTTAATAAGGGGTATCGACGTTGGATAGGGACAAAATTATAGATTTTCTACAGTATCGTTTCGTTGCAATAGGGTTTTCACTGGTACTATTTGTTATTTTTGTTTCCAGTATAGTTTCTTCAGGAGGAATTAACTGGGGTATTGATTTCGTGGGTGGGGTAAAGATCACCGCGAAGTTTGAACAGGATGTAACAATTGGTTCTATAAGGGAAGTTCTTAATAAAAATAATATCAGTGGAACAGTGCAGCAGATAGGCAAAGAAGAACTGAACGAATACATAATATCCACCAAGCTGCTTGAAAAAGGTGAATCAGCAGAGGCAAGCGCCAACATACTTACCAATGCCATCAACTCAAGTTTCGATAACGTTGAGGTACTTGGAACAGAAACCGTTGGACCGGCCATCGGGGAGTTTTTGAAAAAATCAGCCATCAAGCTTTTTGGCATAGCCTTGTTGCTTATGATGTTTTACCTGTCATTCCGTTTTGAAGTGAAATACTCCTTTGGTGCCATTGTAGCAGTAGTCCATGATATTTTGCTTTCATTTGCTTTCTGTGGTTTTGCCAATATTGAAATTGACATCCCTGTTATCGCGGCGGTTCTTACCATATTCGGTTACTCGGTAAATGATACAATTGTTATCTTTGACAGGATAAGGGAAAATAACCAGATACAGACCAAGCAGACATTATTTGACATTGTAAACAAGTCTATTACCCAGTCAATATCACGGACATTGCTTACATCCATAACCACACTTTTCGCTGTTCTGGCATTGTATCTTTTGGGAGGCGAAGTTATCAGTGGATTCGCGGCAGTATTGCTGTTCGGTATATTTATTGGTACGTATTCAACTATATATATCGCGTCACCCGTTGTTCTCGGGTGGGAGAAAATGGCTGCAAAGAAGAAAAAATCAGAATGATTTAATGCAGATAATGAATAGATGTATCCTGCCGTGCATTTTATTTGTTCTCGTTTTATCGGGGAACCTGCGCGGCAGTGATTACAGTAATTCATTATCAAAGGAATATTCACCGGAAACACTAACCCGATTTATACACCACCTGGCCGGAAAGGGTGAGTACTACAGGGCTCATAGTGAGCTTCTTCGATTACAATCATATTACCCGGATTATCTGAATGAGTGGCAATATTGCCTGTCGCGAGGGTATTATCTCCTGAAAGGCAGGCAGTATTCGAAATGCGCAGGATTGTATACACAGTATGACGGCAGTGAAGACATATGTACACTGGGTCTTAGCATATACAGCTTTGATGCCACACTTCACATGCAAAGAATTCCAGGTATGAATTATTTTGAAAATGTACCCCGTCAGAGGGACAGGTTATTTTCACATTCCATATGGAAGAGGCAATATTTACTGGCCCTTTTGCATGAGAAATATGATCATGCAAAAAAAATGGCAGATTATGATATACCGGGTATTGAAACATATCGTTCACTTTTGCCATATGCCATGGATGCAAGGCAGGAGTATAAATCTCCATTATCAGCAGTATTTTGTGGAATACTGCCCGGAGGGGGATACATGTATTCTGGAAGAACGAATACTGGAATTATCGCGGGAATTGTTGTGTCGGTGTTGTCAGCGGTAACATATGGCGCGTTTGCTACAGATAACCAGGCCATAGGCATGGTTGCAGGATCCATTACAGCGTTTTTTTATGGAGGCAGCCTGCTGGGGGGGTATCTTGCAACAATGAAACATAACAGGTCTGTAGATGAAAACCTGCGAGAATACATGATAGAAGAATTGAAGCTGCAGAATGACAGCGAAGAAATATACAAGAAATTCGGAGTCAGCACCCGTGTCCCCTGAAGAACAACGTAAATACATGTACAGGACTTTAGAACTTGCTTTTTCAAGCATTGGATTAACCTCTCCGAATCCCTCGGTGGGGGCGGTTATTGTTCGTAATGGTGAGATCGTGGGATTTGGAGCCACAAGCCCGTGTGGTGGTGATCATGCCGAAGTGAAGGCCCTTGCTATGGCAGGTGAAAAAAGCAGGGGAGCAGAAATGTTTGTTTCTCTTGAGCCATGCTGCCATTATGGAAAAACCCCGCCGTGTACAGAAGCAATTATTAGGGAGGGAATAACACGAGTATATATTCCACTTGTTGATCCCAATCCCATGGTGGCCGGCAAGGGAATAATGATGCTGAAAAACAATGGTGTTGACGTTGTGTTGTTGAGTGAACTGGGTGATTACGCGGCTGATATGATAAGGGGATTTAAGAAATCAATTTTAAGAAAAAGAAGTGCTGTCATTCATAAATCAGCGATAAGCCTTGATGGGAAAATTGCCACACTCTCAGGTGACTCACGCTGGATATCATCACCATTATCCCGGTATATCGTACACAGGCTGCGGGCCACTGTTGATGCTATAGTGGTAGGAAAAAATACTTTAGAAAAAGACAATCCCTCTCTCAATATACGGTTGGATGAGTTTGAGGATTCCATCTCAACATTTTTTGATGAGAAAAGATGGTGGTATTCCGGTAGAAATAATAGTTATCTTGAAAATATCTTACGGGGAACCGGGGTCAGCCGGGAAAAAGAACCACTGAGGGTGGTTGTCGGCCTGCCTCAAGAATTGAATTTGCGAATGCATTTTTTCAGGGATGATAATTATATAGTTTTTGCCGACGAAAAGCACAGTACCCGGCTGAAGGGCAGGGATGATTACCACTATATACAGAACATGCAGGAAAAGGGGAACCTGGTTTTATACACTGGTAATTCTACAAGAGAGCAGATATATTGTATACTGGAAGAATTATACAGGCGGGGTGTTGTAAACGCGTTGCTTGAAGGGGGAGGCGGTGTTGCTGGATCATTCCTGGACGCGGGAGAGATTGATCAGTTCATGTATTTTATAACCCCAAGGATTTTGGGAAATGGAATTTCCCCCCTGAATGCCAGTGGATACCAGTCTGTGTCAGAAGGACTGGCATTAAGAGATATATCAATAGTGGGTCTTGAAAGTGATGTGTTGTATACGGGATACAGGGAACCGTATCTTTTAGAATCAATGTGAGGTAACCAGGTGTTTACAGGTTTAATCGAAGAAAAGGGTGTAGTAACCGGGGTTCAGAAGGCAAGCAGTGGTATCATTATATCACTTAAGGCATCCATAGTGACCGATGGAACCACAAGGGGGGATTCTATCTCTGTGGACGGTGCCTGCCAGACTGTTACCGCCACAGGTGCCGACAGCTTCTCCGTGTTCGCGTCAGATATAACCTGCAACCTGACCACCCTTGGGGATTTTAAGGCTGGTAGAGTGGTGAACCTTGAACGTGCCATGTCAGCATCATCGAGGTTTGGCGGACACATTGTACAGGGCCACGTAGATGGTAAAGGTGAGATCGTTTCAGTAAAACCGGACCCCAACGGGGTTGAAATATCAGTATCGGTTGCACCCGGACTTTCAAGGTACATGGTGGCAAAAGGTTCTGTAGCGGTTGATGGTATATCCCTTACTATTGTATCAATTGAGGATAATGTTTTCACACTGTACCTGATACCTGAAACAGTTTCTGAAACTACCCTGCCAGCTAAAAAAGTTCACGATGCAGTGAATATTGAAGTGGATATTCTTGCAAAGTATGTTGAGCGTATGCTGCAGGGGTCTTCGATTAATGAAGAAGAGAAAAGGGATAGCGAACTGGCAAGAAAACTGATGGAAGAAGGCTACATGTAATGGACTATCATCAGGATGCTTCCACAATGGGAAAGATCATTTCAAGATCAATGCTTGCACCGGTAAGTGGAAGCTGAACATCCCTGTCCATGTACGCCGAAAGGTATACCGCGTGAACAATCTCAAGTGCCTTGAGACCGTCATCCCCCCCTGAAAGAATAGTCAAATCATCTCCATTAAGCAGTGCCGCAGCTTCTTTGTATTCCCTGGTGAAATAGTTTTCATTCTCGAATCCGGGAAAGGGTACTTCCACGAGGTCCTTGAACCCGGTGTAATACCTGGATTCATTGCTCATGTAGAGGTGTTGATAGCCGTTACCTATAACAATTTTACCCCTGGTCCCATATACCTGTAATTCAAAATGAAAATATTCACGCTTGCCGCCTGCTTCCAAAAATATGTCCATACCTCTTTCCGTTCTCAGCCAGGCTGTCGCCCTGTCTTCGAATCCGGATGATTGCATGTCGCGGGTGAATCGACCACGCACGTTGAGTATGTTTCCAAAATAGTAGCGTATAATGTCAACCATGTGGGTCCCATCCTGAAGCAGGGGACCTCCACCGGCTTCGATCCTGGAGTTTCCATTGGAACCGCCTGTGAGAACCATGGCATTTACTGTCTGAACCTCTCCAACCTGGTTTGAATCCAGCAGTTTCTTCACCTGTATATAGCGTGGATCGTAGCGTCTTTCGTGATTGATAATGAGACGGGTACCATTTTTTTCGCAGGCCCTGATTAGTGCATGAGCATCATCCAGGTTTGAAGCAACAGGTTTTTCACAAACGATTACCTTCACCCCGTTTTCAGCAGCATGTATACCAATTTGTGCATGCGACTCTGTCCATGTGGCAATTATCACAAGTTCCGGTTTAACTTCTGATATGAGGGATTGATAATCTGTATAGCAGCTAGACCGGGGAATACCGGCATGTTCGGCGAATTTGCTCAGCCTGGATTGATGTATATCACACGCGTGGGTGATCTTCAAGCCGACTGACAGTGTCCCCCCGTAGTGAGTACATGGTTTCTTTCGCAGCGGATCCTCTTCCAGCATAAAACCGATCCTGCCGCATCCTATAAGTGCTATTGACTGTGCCATGGCGATATTTTCCCCTTTAGGTAACTATCGGCCAGGACCACCAATCGTATAACTGTTTTTTTCGTAAGAAAATAGAACCACAGAGGCTCAGAGAAACAGAGAAAGGATTTTTTATGTCTGTCTTTATGGTGTATTAACGCATTTTGGTAAGCTCTTAAATCTTTCAGATCTCATGACATGCAACCAGACAACCATGCCCCCTCTGTACCTCTGAGCCTCTGTGGTTCTATTGCTAAAGCAAAGGAAGGAATTTATTTATCTCGTAGTCGGTAATGTATCGGTTGTACTGGTCGAGCTCCAGGTACTTATTCTCAACGAAAAGTTCATGAATAGTGGGACCAAGTGTATCCATCATTAACTGGCTCTTCTCAAAATATTGTATGGCATCGTGTAGATGTGTTGGCAATGGATCGAATCCGGCCCTTTCCAGTTTTTTGGTGCTGGTAAAGCTCTCATGTGATTCAACCGGGTCGGGAATATCATAATTCTCCTCGATACCTTTTAAACCGGCTGCAAGAATTGCAGAAAACAAAAGATAGGGATTGCAGGCTGAATCAGGGTTACGCAATTCAGCTCGCAGGGAGCCCGGCTTGTCAACCCTGCTTTTTACCAGCCGTATGAGAGAATAGGGGTTTTTATGACTCCATGAGATATGCATGGGAGCTTCAAATCCGAAATTCAGTCTTTTGTAAGAATTCACCCACTGGTTTGAAATGGCAAAAAATTCACGTGCGTGCTTTAACAGGCCGGCAATATACTTTTTCCCGATATCGGATGTCATCTCCGGATCTTTTTGGGAAAAGAAGGCATTATCTTCATCTTTAAAAAGTGACTGGTGAATATGCATGCCTGATCCGTTTTGATCTGATAATGGTTTTGGCATAAAAGACGCGTATATATTATTGAGCTGGCTTATTTCCTTGGTAACCAGTTTGAATGTCATAATGTTATCAGCCGTTGTTAGCGCGTCATCATGACGCAGATCAATTTCATGCTGGCTGTGCGCACCTTCATGGTGTGAAGATATAACACCAACACCCATTTCTTCCAGGGTAAGTACCATCTGTCTTCTGAAGTCGGTGGCGATGTCAAGCGGGGTAAGATCGAAATATCCGCCGCGGTCAATTAGTTCAGGAGAAGTGGAATTTTTAAAAAGAAAAAATTCAATTTCAGGACCGGTATAAAATGTTAATCCTTTATCAGCTGCTTTCTGCATGTTTTTTTTCAATATATGTCGTACATCACCCTCGTAGGGCACCATGTCTGTTGTATAAATATTACAGAACATCCTCGCGACAGAATTGTCCCGGGGACGCCATGGTAAAATCTGAAAAGTTGATGTATCTGGCAGGGCAACCATTTCTTCTTCGCTGCTTCTGACAAATCCATGCAGGGTGGAACCATCAAATCTTACACCCTCTTCCAGGGCATCTTCAAGTTCATTGATTGTTATGGCAAAGCTTTTAAGAAAACCGAGTATATCGGTAAACCAGAGGCGGATAAATTTTACTTTTCTTTCATGTGCTGTTTTGATTACAAAATCTTTATCCTGATTCATCACCTTATTCCATTTCTTTGTATGCCATGGAACAAAGCAATTTTCATAACCGCGGTTATGTACTCATCTCTGGATATTTTTCCCGTAACCATCTCATCATGAAGTATTCGCAGCAGGAGATAAAACATGGTATACCTCCAAAAAATTAGCGTTACTTCATTATATATCGGAAAAAAAGTTCCTGAAAATAAGTGTATTGCTTTGAAAAAAGCATACGATTATTTAGATATTACATGTAGTTGATACACATGTTGACATATGATGTCAATCCATTCAATAAAAAAAGGAGAAAAAGATATATAGATTTAAAAACTGATATAAATCAGAAGAATGAAAATTATCAGGAGTACCGCGAATAATCCAATAATAACGAATGTCATTTTTGAAAAACCTTCATACTCTGATACTGAACTGCTTCCTGTTGCAGCGGGAGCTGCCTTTTTGCCCTCTTTTGGGGGGATAGATTTCTTTGAACGGGGACCGTCAATTGTGGGATCATAAAGACGTAATTTTACCTGGCGCTCGTCTTCTATGCATTTACCGTATATCCCGGGGCCAATTCTTGTGAGAATTTCTATAGGTTCGTTTTTACCATTACTCTTTATGTCAATAACTTCGCATGAAACCGGTTTGATATGGTTTTCAACCCTGAGTTCAAGAAGATCTATAAAATAATTGGCCCTGTCAGTATTTGGAATAATTTTCGTCATTATGGTATCACCAATTTTTAACTCGTATATCGGCTTGCCTTTGACTGGTGCCAGGATGGGTTGCACATTAAGCATAACTGATCCCTCTTCAAGGTCAGTGGCTGCTACCGGGGATGAATCATTCTGATCATCATTTTCGTATCGTTTTTCCTTGGCTTCGACAAATTCTTCCAGGGTAACTTCCTGTATGCTGGTTTCGAGGATAAGGTTCTTATCATGAATTATCCTGTTAATCATGTCAAAAAGGAAGATATCGATATTATCATAATCATAGTTGTTGATACTGTTATAGAGCTGGCTGGTAAGATCATTATCCGATTCTATAGCCTTGAATTGATCCATCAGGGAAGAGGTCATACTGGCGTTAAAATTACCTCTCCATTTCATTTCCATTATTGCCTGTTCGTACTGATCCCATGATACATGGGGTTCGTGATCATAAACGCTGGAATAGGTGGATACAACTATATTGTATGTGTCCAGCTTCTGGTTCTGGTTGAAAATAATCAGCAATATTCCATAAAGATTCAGGGAGTTGGATTTAAACCTCCCCTTAACAATAAGGATGTGGTCGCTGAAAAGATTGTCGTTTTCTGTTTCTGGTACCATATTGATTTATCCAAACACCGGGTTTATGTATATATATGGCTTCTATATGTTATACAAAATAAAGAATTGACTGAATGGGATCATATTCAAAAGCACAATGAATAGTAAACGTATGTATAATTTGTGTCAATATAAAATTTTTTTAT
>CAZVRB010000046.1:25735-28597 GCA_964629365.1 uncultured Leptospiraceae bacterium | reverse complement strand
AATGGAACCTTTTCCGTGTTTTCCGGGTCATACGGGCATATGAAGTCAATTGAAAACAATTTACAGACGGAGGAGTTCATGAAGAAGATATTACAGGCAGCAGTGGTGTCCCTTCTGCTGGTCAGTGTTCCGGCAACAGTATTCGCGCAAAGAGGAGATAAAAGAGGTGACGGGCCATCCCGTGATTGTGATGCGCGGATGAAGATGCATAAGCCTTTCGGCAATCCCCAAATGATGAAAGAGAAACTGGGCCTGACAGATACACAGGTGGTTGAGATCGGAAAGATCAATACCAGGCATGAAAAAGCTATGCTTGATTACAGGGAGAAACTGGCACCTAAGAAGATACAGTTAAAACGCCTTCTCCTTGAAGACAACGTGGACATGAAGAAGGTGCGTTCGGTTCTTGAAGACATATCAGGCATCCAGGTTGATCTGCATATGCTTCGCATTCAGCACAGGCTGAGCATAGAAAAGGTGCTCACCGAAGAACAACGTGCTAAAATGAAAACACATATGCGTCACATGATGCGCCGTGACGGCCCCCCCCGGCATGGTGGATTCTAAGCATACCATAACCAGATGGAGCGACTATAGTGACTGAACTGGAATTCGGGAATATAGTAGGCGAAACTAAAAAAACCGTACTGGCAGCCGTGCAAAAGCACCTGCCGGCGCGGTTTTATCATTCCATAGATGACGTGGTGCAGGAAACCTACATGCGTGCCTTTCGCCACCTGTCATCGGGAAAGTTTCGCAATGAAGCGGCTGTTTCTTCGTGGCTGTACACAATAGCCAGGAACGAATCGCTGCGTATGGCCCGTAAACTGGGCAGGGAAGAAGAGAAGATGGCCCGTCTGCAGGAAGAGGCAATGGTGAATGAAGTGAACGATGCGCCCCAATACCTGCATGACATGTCCATGCTGGAGAACATGCTTGAAAATATCCCGCTGAAATACAGGGAGGTTATGCTACTGAGAAGCCGGGGTGTTTCAGAGAAAGAAATTGCACAGCAGCTGGGTATAAGAAAGGGCACGGTAAAATCCCGTTTCTCACGGGGCAGGGAAATGCTCCAGAGAGTTGCCGGGGAGGTAGAATGATGAAAACACATGATGAACAATTCAACAGGGAAATTCTGTCACGACTGGAAAGCGATCAATGGAACAACATGATTGCAGGCAGGGTGTTTAAAAAAAGACGTAATCGAAGAATGAAAATCGCCGCAGGTACCGCTTCACTGGCCACAGCCGCGTTGATACTCCTTGCCATATTGCCGATGAGCACAGGCAATAACGAATACGGTGACAGCATGAACAGTTTTGTGAATACACAGCTTCGGGGAACATGGACAAGGGTATTCGCCAACAGCAATCTGCCGGAGGCCGACTCTGTTGTCATGATGGAAGCACAGTATGATGATACCGTTGATGACTTTATCGATACCACCCTTGTGCAGCGATGGTGAAATTAAAGTTCAGCGTAGTTTTTCCACCGGGCATCATCCCATGAGTATGCTTCCAATGGACTGAATTTTGCCTTGTATTCCATGCGGCTGCAACCCGGAACATAGTACCCCAGGTAATAGTAGGGGAGCTTCATTGAGCGGGTGAATTCTATCTCTTTCAAAATACTGAAAATTCCAGGGCCCCTTTTGCTCAAATGATTTCGGTAGAAGTAATACACTGTGCTTATACCGGAGGATGAAATATCCAGAAACCCCACCCCCTGCAGAATGTTGTCAATGTAATACTCAGACTGCAGGGCGGGGCATGACTGCTGGTAAAAGCTGAAAAGAAATTCATCAAGATCAGAATCCTGTTCGAACCGGGTATGGGAATGTTCCCGGTAAATACTGAAAATCTCTTCAGAAAAGACAAGTTCCCTGAACTCAACCCGCATATCCGCGTTTTTTCTCAGGGTTCTTCTCTGGCTTTTTGATGGGGTAAATTTTTCCACGGGGATCCTCACCGGTGTGCACAACCTGCAGCCTTCACATGATGGACGAAAATAATAATACCCGAACTTACGCCACCCGGTAGAAAGAAGACTATCAAGTTCGGTGCCGCCCACTGCGGTGGCAAAAAAATACTCATACCGCATATCCCTGTCCGGTAAATACGGACAGGACGCCTGTTCACTGAGAGTGTTTTCCTGTATAATCAGCATTGTGTCATCTCCCCTGACAAATATACCAGCCACCCGTTAAATTTCTACCAGAAAAATGTGTGTTTTTTACCGCTAAGGCGCGAAGGGCGCAGAGAGCGCAAAGTAAAAAAAAGGGCTCATTCGGGAATTTTGGGGAAAACCATCATAATTTATTTTATGTCTGTAAATCATTGTACCACAATCCGGAAAGACCCTAAAATTTAAGATGTTTACGATAAATTATGTTGACATATCCCCATCCTGTGCTTTACTTGATTCTAATGAATATTTTATAAGGAATATCAGTTTATAATGAGTACACGAAACACTGTAACCGCTGCTTTTTCAGCACTGCTACTCGGTCTTCTACTATCAGGAGGAACCAGACACTGGGTTTCGTGATTTAGGTATGGTATAGTAAAAATACAAGGCCGTCACGGAAACCCGTGGCGGCCTTTTTTGTGATATGGGTGATTGAAATTATAACGTAACGGAGGTGCGGGAATGAGATTTCCCCTTATGCTACACAGGGCCGGTACATGTAGATAATCTGAAAAAATACACTATAAAGGAGTTACCGATGAGTACTGATAAGGAAAAAATAATTATATTTGATACAACATTACGTGACGGGGAGCAGGCCCCCGGATTCAGCATGAACATGGATGAAAAACTGCATATCGCTGATCAGCTGGTGAAACTGGGGGTGGACGTTAT